>DATFHI010000109.1:0-7009 GCA_035248525.1 Fimbriimonadaceae bacterium
GCCTCCGACTTGTGCTCTTTGTTTCTAAAGAATGCATGCACCGACGTCCACGACAGTGCAAAAAGTAGGAACAGGAGCGGAAGAGTGATCAATCCGCTAACGGAGTTGATGGTCTGAGTAGATTCGCTTGCCGCTGCGGACTGTCGAGCAAGGGATTGCCTTTGATGCTTAAGTTGTTCGATCAAGCCATCGCTCACCTTGCGGATTCGGTCCATGATCATCCGGCCGCTGCCGTTCGCTTCGCCCAACATTGCCAAATCGACCTGGCCGTTGCGAACGAGGCTGATGGTGCGATCCATCTCCGCGAACTTCTCGTGGATCAATTCATGCAGGAGCGGCAGGTTGTTGCTAATGATCTGCAACTCTGCAAACCGGGACAAGATCTCATCCAGGATCAAATCGTGACGATTTCGTAGGTTCTCGTAGGAATCGAGATAGCTTGGATCAGTGGTTAGCAGGAATCCTTTTTGACCGGTCTCGGCTTCCTTAACCGTGGAGAATAGTCCGTCGAGCTCAAGCTGCGCGCGGTATGAGGATTCGAGCCGATGAGCCGCAACCACATCGAAGTCGATCGCTTGAGAAATCAGATTCGTGCGCACTAAAGAGAAGATGAATAGCGCCGCGAATCCAATGATCAGTCCGATTCTCCATCGGAGCAGTGGTTTGTAAAAAGCGGATGATTTGCCCAGCATCCGCTTTACATCCTAATGCGATCTTCGGCTTTATCCAAGCCCTATCGAAATCGCCAAATGATTTTTCCGAAGCTATTCATATATTTTGCGGAAAAGATCTTGGCGTGACTGTCGGCAAAAATAACAGGCGTCATTCCGTTTCCTTGACTATCTCCACCGTACCGAGCGTAGATTGGCTTCATCTCGCCTGGACTCAGGCCAGGGTTCTTGACCACGTAGTCGTAATCGGCAATGATCGGAAGGCCGTTCTTATAATTCGTGGGGTCAGTCGGACCATTGTACGGATTGAAGACGTATCCGCGCCACTTTCCGCCCACTCCGTGCGGAGTTGTGGCGAAAAGACCGATGGAAGCTGGCTCTTCGGCCTGTGAGAAGTTTGCCGCGCTGGCAAAGCCTTCACAACCGGGAAGCGCCGCGCCTTCGGTGCATTGGGTCGCTGTTTGATCCACTCCCGCGGCATCGGTGTAACCGATCGACTGGTTTTGCCTTATGGTCCAATCGGTCGCAAACTTACCATTGGTATCGTGGGCCACGAAGAGCTCTTGGTTCTTCACATACGGCATGACCTTCGGCGGCCAAATCTCAGGATTCGGGTTCGCAGGGTCTGCCACCGCCGGTCGGATCGACGATGGGACAAAGTAGTCGTCATAGTCCGTGGCATAGGAGTAGACGGCGATTCCCAACTGCTTCATCTGAGCCATTGCCCGGCTCTTTTTGGCGGCTAACTTTGCTTGGGCAAAAACTGGGAATAGGATGGCGGCAAGGATCGCGATAATCGCAATAACCACCAAGAGTTCGATTAGAGTAAAGGCTCGTTTCATAGCGCAGTTCGCGAATTATGACGGCTGCACGATGACTAAATGTTGCATGTTGCAACAAAAAAGGCTGGCCGCAGCATGGCGACCAGCCTAAATTATTTACGCCGCGACGCGTTCGGCAAACGGTTCCAATATTCGAATGACGTTCTGGTATTGGTTGCTGGTTGCGAGCACCGCGTGGTGGTCTGCCGCAATCAGGTTGACGGTAGCATGTCCAACCGAACCAAACGTCCTTTCTACGCCCGATTTGGGATCGATGCTGATTAGCCGTCCGCCCTTCTTGCCGTGGTCCGAAGTAATTCCGAACAGTTGATGCTGGGCTTTGTGCTGTACTCCAACCAAGCGTCGGAATTCGTTGATCCCGTCAAATGCCGGCGAGGCGGTCGCATGCATCTTTTTAAGGTTGATCGTGATTAGCTCGGACTTCTCGACGTTAGCCAAATAAAGTCGGTGACCCAACAAGACCGGGCTGCCGCTGTAAGAAACCGCTCCCAGGTCGATTGTTCGGCCGTGTTCACCGTAAATGGCGCATTCCAATTGCTTCCCGTGGCGAAGTAGCGCCAGCGGCTGGCCCTGGTATGCGGTCAGATGGAGCAGCTCACGCCCGACAGGCGTTGCGCCAACTTTCTCCGTGCCAAATTCACTGACTTCGAAAACTTGTCCCTTCTTGGAGCCGGCGAACACCTTTCGGTCTACTCCAATCAGCCTCAGGCCTTCCATGTCGGCATCGATACTCACGGCCTGCGCTGCCATCTGGCCTCGGAAGTCTCGGAAGTCCACGGTTGGTCCATTCTCGTAGCGGAGTCCGATCCATCGGTGGTCGAGCACCAATTGGTCTCGATACTCACCGGCGAACTGCTCGAGCACAAACCAGCCTTGAATCGATGCGATTTTTACTCGCTTCTCTTCGGCAATAAATAGCGTCTGGCCCTTAACAGCAAGGCGCCATTCATCCACGGGCATCACTGTATCCAGGGTCAGGTGTCGATCCTCTCTGCCTGGCCAGAAACCTCGGATGGTGCTTCCACAGGTGTAAAGGACCCGGCCAAATCCGTAGACAATGCCTCCGATCGCGTCGCCGATTGGCGCTGTTTCGATCGGAGTCAAGGGCTTGAGTTCGCCGCTGAAGTCGATTAATTCCAATGGACGTGAGGAATCGCTGCCCCAGGTGCGGGCACTGGAACCGCCAAAGCCTGTCCAGTGACCCATCAAGGCGTCGCCATGTTCTTCGTGGTCGCCATCGAAGGCTTCCACATCCTCGACGGCCGACTTCGTCGGAGTCGCCATCGACTTGAGGGCTTCGTTAACCGCTTCCAACTCTTCCGACTTGCTGACGTCTTCAGATTCGAGCTTGAGCGTAGGAAGAACCGTCTCCGGGCCATCTTCAAATGTCTCCAAATGAGTCGGCAGATCCTCTAACTTGAATGAAAGCGGAGGTTCCTTCTTCTCCTTTGCCGACCGCTTTGAGGTCTTGGTCTCGACTGCCATTTCTCGAACCGCGTTGGAGAAGCTGAACTCCATAACGGGAGCCGGAACTTCTTCAACCGCTTCAGGTTCTGGCTCGGCCTGTGGTTCCGGTTCCATAACGGCAACCTCTTCAAGTGCAGCTTCAACTGCAACCGGCTCCAACTCAACTTCAGCTACCGGAACCTGAGAAGGCTCGATTTCCACCTCGGCGGCCGGTTCGATCTCAGTGAGTACTTCTTCGATCTCTGAGATTTCGGCTACTGGAGCCTCGGGTTCGGGTTCAACAGCGACTTCGGACTCGATAATCGCCTCTGGTTCTGGCTGAATTTCTTCGGCAATCGGGAGTTCTTCGATTGCGATTTCTACTTCAGGAATCTCCTCGTGAGCAATCGGAGCTTCAATCTCTTCGACGGTCGCCGCAACCGGTTCTTCTATAACTTCGGCAACGGTCTCGATTTCGGGCTCGGCAATTGACTCTGGCTCGGCCTCGACCGGCTCTTCCTTCTGCTTCTTCGACTTCTTTCCGCTCGGACGCTCTTCCGCAACTGGCTCAGTTGCTGGCGCAACCAGCGTTTTTGAGTTGAGAAGCTCGCCCAAATTGGCGCCGGTTCCTTCAACCTTGCCGCTGAGTTCCTCGATTTGCCGCAAGAGCGATTCGTGGACTTTCGCCAACTGCTCCTCCGCCGTGGGGAAGTCCTTGGGCAGGGATTCGACAGTGTTCCGGATGGCGGGTAGATCATCGAGCTTGGCATGGAGTTCATCTACCCGGTCGAACTTCGAATGCAGTTCATTCAACTTATCTAGTTTGCTGTCGACTCCATCAAGCTTGTTCTGAACTCCATCGAGTTGCGGCAAGCCCTCGCGGATGGACTTGAATTCGTTGGGCAGCGTGGAGAAGTGGTTGTTCAGTGACTCCAGTCCTGCCGGTAGGGAAAGCAGTGATTCTTGGTTGGCCCGCATGGTCGAGACTTCACCCTGAATCTTCGCGATTTGTTGCCCCTGGGTTTCATGGGCTTGCTTGAGGTTTTGCAGTTGCTCCGCGAGCTTCGCATCGATCTTGCGTCCTTGCTCGGAGATTTGCGCATTTGCTTCGCGCAATTCGTCCAGCGCGGCCAACTTAGTGTGAGCGTCATCCTGTGCCTTCAGAATGAGCTTCATTTCCGCACGAAGGGCGTTTGCTTCCTCTTTAAGCGTAGTTTGAGCCTTTGCTGCTTCAGCCTTGGATGCATCCAACTTGTCGCTCAGGTCGAAATGACGTCGGTCAGCTTGGCCCAGTTCGGCCGCAGCCTTACCCATCTCGTCTCGGCCTTCCTTGGCTAGCTTTTCAATCCTTGTGAGTCGAGACTCAAAGTCTTCGATTTGCGCCTTGAACGTTCGCACCACCGGCGGGTTCTTGACCAGCCGATCCTGGTTGACTTCGATGCGTTCGAGACGTTCTGTGATTCGGCCGACCGTCTCCACGTACAAGTTCTTCGCTTCTTTGGACATCGAAGTGCTGAACTGCTGAGATCGGCGGTTCATAAGGAACATGAACCCCATGAAAAGTCCCGCCCCGAGCGCGATATAAACCCAGGGCAGATTATTAACTTGCTGAATGATCGGGCTCATGACTGACTGTTTCGGAACGGAGGGAACCGGCACATCGACCGATATGTGGGCCGGAATAACCTTGCGAAGCGGCTTCGAACCGGCGAGCATTACTTTGCCGGAAAACACCTGTACGTCAGGGCTGACGGGAATCGCGTTTTTGCCCGAGCTCGGATCGAGAGAAACTAAGCAGTTCGGAGTGACGTCGGCGGCGGCAGAAAAGGTTATCGAGGTGATCCGGTCGTTCTTGCTGACCTTTCCCTTGGCATCAAAGATCACCATTGTCCCGGCTTTGCGTACCTGGGGATCATCGGATGCGACGACGAGTCGGTAGTCCGTAGCCAAGCTCAAAGCGGCGCTAACGAGCAGCGCAAAAGAGGCGAGTACGCGAAATCGGCCCATGGATGGATAAATTCCTTTCCAAAGCCGATTTGTATCCTAGTAATATTGCTGGGCTGCCAGACCGCGAACCTAAGATTGTTTCAAATCGAAACCGGGAGTTTGAGCGACATGCCACCCAGAGTTGTTCCGCCCTTCGTGAAAAACTGGCAAATCTCCCAAGGTGGAAGTTCGGCCCAGGAATGAGGAATTCGAACCTTCCGGTGTGCTACACTTAATCCAAACAAGGCGCCAAAAGGTGGCTTATAGCCGCCTTTTTTTATACCGCCTGGAGGAGAAGACGCGATGGACATCATGCAGCAGTTGAAGCAGATCGCCCAGGAAAGGGACATCGCCGTCGAGGAACTGGTTCAGCAAATAGAGGCCGCCCTGGCCGCTGCTTACAAGAACTTCATCAACGTTCCTCATGATGTTCGGGTCGAGGTCCACGTTAAGCTCGATCCGGAAAAGGGCTGGTCCGCCACAGTTGGAAAAGAGGTTGTGGCGTTCGTTACCGAGCCGGCCTATCAGATCAGCGTGATGGATGCGCGAAAGCGGAAATCCGACTCCGAAATCGGCGACTTCATCGAGATGGATGTCGATCCCAACCGATTCGGACGAATCGCTGCGACCGTCTTCAAACAGGTTTTAAGCCAGAAGCTTCGAGAAGCGGAAACGAAACAGATTCACGACGTCTTCAGCGAGAAGATGGGCGACGTCGTCACGGGTACGGTTACCCGGCGCGAAGGCTCAAGCATCTATGTGCAGGTCAACAAAATTGAGTGTGAGCTGCCAAAGCGGGAGCAAGTGCCCACCGAACCGTACCGCCAGAACGACCGTCTGCGGGTTTACGTATTAAGGGTTGACGACTCGACGAAGCGGCTGCGGGTCATTATTAGCCGCACTCATCCCAACCTGCTTCGCAAGCTTTTCGAATTGGAAGTTCCCGAGATTGCACAGGGAATCGTGGTGATTAAAAGCGTCGCCAGAGAGCCTGGTCAACGAAGTAAGGTTGCCGTTATCAGCACGGACGAGCGAGTGGACGCGGTGGGATCCTGCGTGGGACCACGGGGCGCACGAGTCCAAGCGATCGTGGATGAGTTGTACGACGAGAAGATCGACATTGTTCCGTATAGCGACGATGCCTTCACCTACATCACAAATGCACTGAGTCCGGCGAAGGTCAACTCGATCAAGCTGAACGAAGAAGAGCACAGTGCGTACGTGGTGGTGCCGGACACGCAACTCTCTTTGGCGATCGGAAAGGGTGGCCAAAACGTACGGCTTGCGGCTCGTCTCACGGATTGGAAGATCGACATTCGCAGCGAGAGCCAAGCGGCGGGTGAGTCGAAGTAACGGATCGGCTCAGAGTTGGTGGTTCCCGAGCATGGGTGGCAATGAGATGGCAAGGCATGGCAGCAGAAAACAAGGAAAGCCAACTCCGCAAGGAACCGCAAAGGACCTGTATCGCATGTAGACGCAAAGGAGATCAATCCTCCTTTTTACGCGTCTCTCGAATGTCCGAGGGGCGCGTTATCGTTTGTGGCGGTGGCGGATTGGGAAGAAGCGGATATATCTGTCCAGTCCTCGCCTGTGTGGAATCCGCACTAGTCAAAGAAAAGCTGGGAAGGGCGCTCAAAAGTCAAATTTCCGAGACCCAGAAGGAAGCCCTGAAAAAAGAATTAGTATGCAAACTGAGGTAAAGAAGAAAGACATGACCGTATCCATCGCAGATATAGCCAAAGAGTTCGAGGTCGTACCCGGCGTCGTTTTCGGCGTCCTGAACGACTTGGGGCTCGAGCATGACGGCTCTGCGTTTGAGGCGGATTCGGACACCAACCAACTCGTCAAGGAATCCTTAGTGGAGCAGGTTGGAACCAAGACAATTACGCTTGCTCCGGGGCGAACGCCTCGGGACTTGGCGTTCGCGATGGGTGTTTCCCAGCCCGAAATTCAAAAAGCCCTAATGACGAAGTTCAAGGTAATGGCAACCTTGACCACCGCACTCAAGGACGATGTCGCAGAGAAGGTCGCCGAGAGTTACGGCTACACGATTCAATGGGCCGA
>DATFHI010000110.1:0-11660 GCA_035248525.1 Fimbriimonadaceae bacterium
CTACCAAGATTGCCAAGGCCGCGTCCAAAATGCCGACGTTCTCGAATGTCGATGGGGCGATTCACCTGAGGTTCATCCCTGGAGTCGACCAAGAACTCCGGGAGGCGATTGAAGGTCATCCGGAACTGACGATCGATCTGCGAAACAACGCAAATGGACTATCCGGGCCTATGTCCGATTGTCTGGAAGTGCTGGCTCCCAAGGGTGTTTATGGAGTTTACGGCGTCGCCAAACGCCAACTCCCAATTCAAGTAAAAACGGGGAATCCAAACCCGCCGAAGGTAAGACTGATCGTTGATTCGAGCACTCGCGGCGCGGCTGAAGTATTTGCACTTGCACTCGAAACTGCCGGAATTGGAAAGATCGAGGGCAAATCCGCCGGCCACCCGATCATTACCGATGATTTTGCTTTGCCCGATGGCTCGGGCTATTCGCTGGCAATTGCCGAATACCGAGAGGCGACGAAATGAAGGCGCTTAGATTTTTAGCTTACGTCGGACTGCTGGTGTTCCTGTGGTGCTTCGGCTTCTTCTGGCGTGACCTGCAGCAGGGCCAATTCCCAAGCGTGCGGGCGCTCGCCATGGCGACCGGGGAAAAAATGGGCTCGCGGTTGAGTCCAGAGGAATTGTTCAAACAGAGCTTCGCCCGGATTTCGAACAATTACTACCGACCCACCAAGTCGCTCGAACTGAAATATGCGGGAATGGAAGGCCTGATGGCCTCCCTTGGCGACCCCCACACCATGTTTCTGGTTCCCCGCGTGGCGGAGAACTTCGCATTGGAGACCCGTGCCAATTTTGTAGGAGTCGGCGCTCGACTATCCCCCGACCCCATGGGCGCACGCATTGCGACGGTGTTCGACCAGGGCCCGGCGGACGTGGCGGGACTGGAAAAGGACGACATTATTACCACGGTCGATGGGACGAACTACGTCGGCAAGGACGTGGACGAGCTGGTGAAGCGAATCCGCGGCAAAGAGGGAACGTGGGTGCGACTGGGAGTCATTAAGAAGGGCGACGACCAAGTCAAAACGTACTCGATCAAACGCGCCAGAGTCTTCACCCCCACGGTCGAGGGCGCCTACTTGGAAGACAGCCAGATTGGCTACGTGTCTATCCAAAGTTTTAGCGAACCTACTGCCGAGCAGTTCGACCGCGCCATCGACAAGCTATCCAAGAATCCACTTCGTGGACTGGTGATCGACCTCCGAAACAACCCCGGTGGACTGTTGGAAACCGCCGTCGAGATGGTTTCCCGGTTTGTGGAAGGCAAGACCGTCGTCACGATGAAGGATCGCGACGGCCAAAAGCGCACGGCAACGAGCTTCGTAGGATTCAAGCGAAATTGGCCGTATCCGATCGTCGTTTTGATCGATGAGGACTCCGCGAGCGCCGCAGAGATCTTTGCCGGCGTCCTTCGCGATTACCGCAAGGCAACTCTGGTCGGAATGCATTCCTACGGCAAGGCATCGGTTCAAGAGGTGAAGGAGTTGATCGACGGCGCCAGCGCCAAGATAACCGTGGCCAAGTACTTCTTGCCCAGCGCGGAAGACATTAGCCGAAAGGTGGATGCCGATGGCCAGTACGTTAGTGGCGGATTGAAGCCGGATGTGATCGCCAAGATCGACGAGACCAAGCCGTTTGACTATGCCAGCATTGGCGACCCCGTGAAAGATCCCCAATTGAAGAAAGCGATCGACGTGATCCTCGGCAAGGCCTGAGGATCAGCGGTTCTTCGGGTCCAGCTTCGCGCGCAAACCATCGCCGACGAAGTTCAGCGCGAAGATCGAAACGCTGAGCATAATCGCCGGGGGCAATAGCATTATGGGGTGCGCCTGCATGTTCTGGCGGGCGATATTCAACATGCCTCCCCAACTTGGGTTCGGGGGTCGGATACCGATACCAAGGAAGCTCAGAGTCGCCTCGGCCAGGATCGTGCCAGCAAGCTCCACCATGCTTACCGCCAGCATGATTCCCCAAATCTGGGGCAATACGTGACGGGTCACGATGTAAAAGGTCGACGCTCCTGATGCCTTGGCGGCAACGACGTATTCACGGTCCTTCAGACTCGCAATTTGTCCTCTCACGAGGCGCGATAGGCTCGGCCAAGCTGTACAGGCAAGCGCGGCAATAACCGGAATCGTGCCCTGCTCGACGATGGCACGTAACGCCGGATTTCCCACCGTGGCGCTTGAGAATGCCCCGATTAAGAGCATTCCCAGAAGGATGTCTGGGAACGCGAACATTGCGTCGGTGAGACGCATGGTGGGTTCGCGGATCCACTTCGGAGCGTACACGCCAATCGTCCCGACCAGCAGCCCCAAGATGAGCGCGATGGCTTGGACAGTGAGGCCGATGATAAGCGATGTTCTACCGCCTTGAGCCAAGCGGGCAAGGACATCGCGGCCCAGTTCATCGGTGCCCAAGGGGTACCTGCCGCCCATCTCCAAAAAGGGTCGATCTACGATTGCGGTTACGGCATCAAAGTCCGTTACATCCGGCGGGCGCAGGGCTGCCGACCGCATCGCCGGAACCGCAAAGGAGAAGAAGACCAGGGCGATCAAATAAACCGCCCCGAGCCACATCAGCCACGGCTTTTTCCGCTTCAGACCTGAACCTCCCGAATACGCGGATCGAGGATCGGAAGGAGGATGTCCACAACCAAATTGAGCAGTAGAAACATGAAACCAGTGGTGAGGACGATTCCCTGAATCCGCGGCATATCGCCTTGCAGAATGGCGTCGATTCCTTCTTGGCCAATGCCAGGAATCGTGAAAATCGTCTCGAGAACGAATGACCCGGTGAGCAGGAATCCGAAGCTCGTTCCAATAACCGTAATCACGGGCAACACTGCATTCCTCAGCGCATGGCGGATGATGAGGCGCCCAGTCGGTACTCCCTTGGCGATGGCCGTTCGGATGAACTCCTGCTGCATCGTCTCGATCATGCTGGCGCGGGTGACGCGGGTCAAAAGCGCGGCAGGTCGGGCCGCCAAGATGCTCACGGGCAGGATCAGGTACATCCAAACCGGCGCCCGCAGGCTAGATTCCCAAGCGGGCGGCAATAGGTCTAACTTGGTCGAGAAGTAATAAACCAGGGCCGGGGCCAAAACGAAGGTCGGCACGGTGACGCCCAGCGTCGAGAGAATCAGGATCAGAGTGTCGGGAGGCTTGGTCCGCCAAATGCTGGCGATGGTGCCAAGGGTTATTCCGACGATCGTCGCGATGAGAATCGCACTCAGCGCCAAGGTCGCGGTCATCGGCAGCTTCTCGATAATCATTTCCCGCACATTGCGCTTGGTGCTGTAGTAGCTTTTTCCGAAGTCCAATTGAGCGGCGTGGGCGGCGAATTCGGCGTACCGAATGGGCCAGGGCCGGTTCAACCCCATCTGCTCGCGTAACTGCTCGACCTGCTGGATGGAGGCCTTGTCGCCGGCTTGGACGGTTGCCGCATCACCGGGCGACACTTCATCCGCCAAGAACACGACCAAGGAGATGAAAATCAGTCCGAGGATGCCGTAGAGCAATCGCAAGCCAACGGCGCGAAGGACTCGGGGCACGGCGGAAGGCGCACGAGGAACTTGGGATACGGTCGAAGCGGCGGGTTCCACGGGCAACCAAGTATGGCACGAACCGTGGATCTCGGCAATAAGCCTTAGCGCAAAATGCTGACGCTCAGGATTCGGTCGCCCCGCTCCACCTTGCGGACGGTATCCATGCCTGCGACGACCTTACCGAACACGGTGTAGTTGCCATCGAGAAAGCGGGCGCGGCTGAGAAGGATGTAAAACTGGCTGTCGCCCGAGTTCTTGTCGCCGGGAATGGCGGCCAGTCCAACCGCGCCTTCGTCGTTTGGGTAGCCCGAATCCTCATACTCCACCTTTTTCCCACTGCCGCCGCTCCCGATCACCGGATCGTCAGTGCCGCGGGTTTTGGTCTGCGGGTCGCCCATCTGGATCATGAATGGCCGGGGTGACTTTTCTGCGCGGAAGACCAGTTGGCCGTCATAAAAGCCCTGGCTGGCCAAGGTTCGAATCTGGTTGGTGGCTTTTGGCGCTTCCTTGGTGTGGAGTTTGATGAAGATATTGCCGCGACCTTCGATCACGATTTTCATCACCGTTTCACCGGCCTTTGGGGTGTAACTTTGCCCAAAACCGGCCGCACAAAGGATGAGACATAAAAACCAAACGGCGAATTTCATTGGATTGCTACCCATACAGACGTTTCGAACCGGCGAACGTCTCGTTAGTCCGGAAGCTGACGCCCATATCCATCGAGTTTAACACCCCCGGTGAGGATGATGATCCCGTCGATGATGGACCACAGGTAGCCGATGCCGAAACAAAGCGTGAAGAACAGCTGCAGCACGCCGTGGGCGGCGTAGCCAAGATAGATGCGGCCCACGCCCGGAATAAGCAGTTGGAGAATTCCCGCCAGCACCCGGTTCCGATCGCTGCGGATGGGGGAATAAGCGGGATAAAAGTTGCCTGGAACCGCAAATGCGTCGGCTCCGAACGCCCGCGCGGGGGTCGATTGAGGATTGGCCGGACGGGGCATTGGCGGCGGAGGGGGCGCGGACATCGTCTGCCCCTGGTTGAACTGTTGATGGAATTCGGAAATGCGGTCGGCGGGTTGCCACTCGGCCATGCCGGTGGACCAAACGAACGTGTCTCGGGCAATTACGCCGCCGTCGATGAGCTCATCGATCTGTTCGCGGGTTAGCGGGCCCAGCTGCCCATAGTGTCCGATGTAATACCAATCCGCCACGGTGCTTCACGGGAATTATTGCATTGTACAGAAACCTATCTGGGTTGGGGAGCGGCTAGGGCTTTTGGGGGTGGAGTATTTGCTTCCCATGTATGGAATTGCGCGACCGTTGCGAGCCACTGAAGTGACTTGACAAATTTTTCAAAGCCATATATTATCAATTAGCTGGATTTTGAATCTCCAGCAGCACTTTGAAAGCTTAACTCTTGTCGGGCGGGGGAGCCAGCAACACATACAAGCGCAATGGCGTTGGCCCGACTGCGCCGGTGATCAACGACGGGGCGGCGGTGTATACGCCGGGAATATCGGAGCGCAGAAGCGGGGTCTCCAAGTGGTCGCACCAGGACTATCTGGGCTCGACCAAGGCGCTGACCAACTCCTCTGAGACGGTGACCGACACCCGCCAGTACGACGCCTTTGGATTGCAGACGGGTTCCACTGGTTCCAATCCCACTCCGTTTGGATTTGCCGGCGGTTGGGGATACCAGTCGGATGAGACGGGTCTGCAGTTACTCGGGCACCGTTACTACGATCCCTCCACCGGTAGGTTCCTGACTCGGGATCCAATAAAGGACGGAAGGAATTGGTATGGGTACTGTGACAACAATCCAATAAGGTTGGTGGATCCGAATGGACTAGATAAGATAGTCATTGTCCGAGGTAATCAAACCGATCCAGATGACATTAGCAAACTGACTGATAACATCATTTCTGACTACCAGAGAGAGCATCCCAAGGATACGATAGTTGTTGTCGACAATGCGGACGAAGCTCTGAAGGAATTAAGCGATGCCGACGCCTTGATTTGGATTGGGCATTACGATCCACCGAGATCAGGTCCATGGGATCCGATTCTTGCAAGCTTTGATTGCGAGGACGGCAGTCGGCTTGACCCAGAGGATATCAGTCGAAGGCGGCGAGGAAAGAGACTTAAGTGGATACATTTGGTAGGCTGTAATACCCTCTCGAACGAAGGGATTGCCGCCGCATGGGCGCGCCTCTGTAATGGCAATCTATGGGGATTCTATGGGCTCGTAGCTATAAATTACTATGCCCATGGTCTTGTTGGGTTGCAACCATACAAAAAAGGAAATTCGCAGAAAAGTAAGACTTGGTGGGGCGGCCGCAAGAAATATGGCTACCCAAGAGGAACTACTCGTGCATGAAGCTTTTGAGAATATTTTGTGCGCTTATTCTACTCGGGCTGCTAACTGTCCTTGCAATTGAGGTCTGGCCGCGTACCACGAAAGGTGGATTGGGATCTTATGTGCCAGCTATCAGACTGGCAATCAAGAACTACCGCAAAGCCAATCGCAAGTGGCCGGAAAGTATTAAAGATCTCCGTAAAGATGGCTTGCTTTCCAATAAGGTCGGCTCCAATTTTGATTCATTTACCATGAGGCATGATTTACAATTCCAATCGCAGAACTATGAAAGGTTTCAATTGCGCGCAGTTGGGCAAGGATATTTCTGGACGCCCAGAGTCTTTGAAAGGGAAATTCTGATGGAGAAGACACACAATTAGAAGTCTTTCGTTATGTTTAAGTGCAAAGGGAAGGAAACAGTAATCGGTTGGTGGAACACGTGAAATTAGCTAGCCTTGTTTGTCTCTCATGTATAGCATTTGGCGCTACTTTCCTCCAGAAATGAGACGATGCGTTGAAAACTTATGGTAGACAACCCTTCCCTGGGTTCGTGCCTGATGCTGAAACCGCTTTGGATGTTGCATGGCCGGTAATTAAACGGTTGGTGGGCAATAAGAGATTTTTGCAATTAAGGTTTGAGGTCCGAAGGGATGGTAACACGTGGGTAGTTACTGGCCGAAATAAGGAGCACACCGTATCTGGACAATCCGGCGGGCCTTCTTTCAGCTGGTCACCCATTTTGACCGTCAATAAATTATCGGGAGCAATGAGTTTTGAAATGCGGTGATTTGCGCGGCTCTAACCAGATTGCTATAATTGGGTGCCTTGGACTTCCCGCCTGAGGTTTTAGCTACACACATGACACGGGACAGCGGTAGATCTGCAAGCAGTTTGACGCTGTGGTTGATCTTTCTTACAATTGAAGTCATCGTGACCGCCTTCACTCACGGGCTCGGAACACATATCCCGATCGTTTCCTTTTTGGTTATCCTGGGTGTGGGAACATACTATTGCAAGTCCCGACAAATCCTGTATCTCATTCTGTGGATTGGGTTGCTCGCCAACTTCGCGGCGCTGTCGTTGCGAGCGGTTGCCTAACCATAATTCAGCTTCGAGCTGGCACGGAAATCAAGGGTCCTTGACTCGCAAAACAATTTCTGGCAAGATTGACGTGCTGGATCTTGAATCTCCAGCAGCACTTTGAAAGCTTAACTCTTGTCGGCGGGGGAGCCAGCAATACTTACAAGCGCAATGGCGTTGGTCCAACTGCGCCGGTCATCAATGACGGGGCGGCGGTGTATACGCCGGGGATATCGGAGCGCAGAAGCGGGGTCTCCAAGTGGTCGCACCAAGACTATCTAGGCTCGACCAAGGCGCTGACCAACTCCTCGGAGACGGTGACCGACACCCGCCAGTACGACGCTTTTGGATTGCAGACGGGATCCACCGGTTCCAATCCTACTCCGTTTGGATTTGCGGGGGGTTGGGGATACCAGTCGGATGAGACGGGTCTGCAGTTACTGGGGCACCGTTACTACGATCCCTCCACCGGTAGGTTCCTCACCCGGGATCCTGTTAAGGACGGAAGGAATTGGTATGGCTACTGTGACAACAATCCGATAACTTCGGTAGACAATTTTGGGCTCTGGTCTATAGCAACCTTCTTGAGAGGCGCTGCATCAGCAATTGCCGACTCAATCTTTTGCAATCCAATCGCAGGCTTAAAAGATTGGTATGAAGACATGTCGCGAAACAGTTGGAATCCTTTTGATGCAGCTGCAGAAAAGCGATCACAATTTTCACAGTTTGCTGCTGATGTAGCACATGGAGATGAGGGGGCCTTAGGCAGATTAGCTGGAATGATTGCTGCAATGGTCCTTACGCACAAAGCTATAGGTCTTGCACGTGCTTCGACAGCTTTGGAGCTAAATTCAACTGCATATAAGCCAAAAATAGGCTCGGTAGGTGGTGCGACTGCAGGCAAGCCTTTCTCAAAGTCAGTGCGACAAGCAGTTCTGAAAGCAAATCCAGACACCTGCGTTTATTGTGGGCAACGAACAGCAAGACCAGAAATAGACCATGTGATTCCCAAATCGAAAGGTGGGAATGCTACCTTGGAGAATGGACAAACAACGTGTAGACATTGCAATGCATCTAAGGGTGCGCGGAGTGCGCCACTCAGTAAGCCGAAAACGTAGGGTATTTCATGTAGATTCATAGGTGCTAATGGATATTGAAGCATTGACAACCATAATTCATGCAAATCCATACTGGGGTAGTAGAGCTGATAATGTTGTTTTTCAAGCGATTCCCGACGACAATGCCATGGAAGAATTGACCGCAAGGTTCATTAGTCCAAATACATACGAAATTTGTTGCATACCATTTATTTCCTACAATTTGGCACTTGGGGACTTAGTTTTTGTAAATGATCGTAAAGAAATCGAAAGTGTCCTTGTTCGGAGTGGAAGATGGGTATTCCGGGCATGGTTTGAAAATGGTGTTTTAGATGCAGAAGCGTTTGAGTCTAACATTAATTTTCAAGGTGGAAATTGTGAGTGGTATTCTAGGCAATTAGTCGCTATCGATGCAGAAGATCATAGTGTAGCCGAGCCAATCGCCAACTATCTGCAAATGCTTGAGGATGCTAGGTCGTTAGTTTACGAGACCGGAAAGACCTAGGTGGTGGGTTGCCCTTCCGTAAGTGCGGAAAAAGCAATGCTTTGCAGTGTCCCGGTGGAGGAATTACGGGTCTCGCAAGATTCAGCGGATAATGCAACTAAATGGGACAGGACATCAGGACCTGGGATAAACGTAACGCGAAGATTGTGGCATTAACTCTTGGCGCTCTCCTTGTGGCGCTGGCTTTGTTTGTCATCCTCACACCCGTACGCTTCGATGACTGGCCCAGCTCAGCCCGGCTTATTAAAGACGATCTCTCTGCGCTATGCAAGGTTATGTTGCAGTTTAATAACGAGACTGGTAGCTTGGCGGGATTCGGTTCGTATCTTAAATCAGAAAATGTTGACAAAATCGACCAGAGAATGAGGGCGTCAGATGTCAGGTGGACAAAAAGCGATCACGATTTCTTGAAACGGAGCTTCTCCCAACCGTGGAAGTATACGGTTGTCGCCAATGCGCCTCTGGATGGTCTGAAGCATGATTCGCCGATTATCGTTGTCGCCGATCCTCCCGATACGATCAGCCGGGCATACTTGCGCGCCGATGGAATTGCGATTATAAGAAACAGGGTCAAAGAATATTGAGGATACAGAAATGCCTGATAAAGGTAGGCGAGGTGGGCTAGAACGATGAAAGGTCTGTCGTTGGTTACTATCGGAATTTGTTTAGTTTGGCCAATATCGCAGCCACAAAGGTGGGTACCGGACGAGGCTTGGCTTAAGAAAGCCAAACTGACCCAACGGCCACTGCAGGGATACGTGCGGAATAAGGAAACAGCTCTAATCATTGGCCAAGCTGTGCTTGCGGAGACTTTCGGTAAGAGATTTCTGCAGAACAGCGGACCATATGATGCGAAGCGATTTGGTGACGTTTGGGTTATATACAGTTACTTTGAACCAATTGATAAAGCTGGTGGCCCTAACTTGGGCGGCGTCACTACCGTGGAATTGTCAGCCATCAATGGCAGCGTCCTCGGCGTTACGACTGAACGTTAGACAACTGAAGAGTGCGGGCCTCTAAATCGTGAAGTTTTCTGCGTGTTGCCAAACACACGCCGGTCTGAAGTCGCGACCCTGATCCCGGTACCCTATAGCGTAATGTCCGTCCGCGTCCGATTCGCCCCCAGTCCAACCGGGTTGCTCCATGTGGGAGCCTTGCGCACCGTCTTGTTCGACTATCTCTACGCCCGCCATCACGGGGGTGCGAACATCTTGCGGATCGAGGACACCGACCGATCTCGCTACAACCCAGACAGCGAAAAGGAGTTTGTGGAGACTTTGCACTGGGTGGGGATCGACTTCGACGAGGGTCCCCACGTAGGCGGGGAGTTCGGGCCGTACCGGCAAAGCGAGCGAAAGGAAGCCGGCATTTACGCCACTTGGATTGAAAAGTTGCTGGAATTGGGGCACGCCTACCGCGCCTTCGACACCACCGAGGAGCTGGAGGAGATGCGCGAGTACCAAACCATCAACAAAATGCCGACCGGCTATTTTGGCGGAGATTGGCGCGATGCTTCCCAAGAGAAGGTGGGCCAGGCGATTGAATCAGGCAAACCGTATGTCGTCCGCCAACGCATCCCCCGCGACCGGACAATTGTGGTGCAAGACTTCATTCGCGGCCGGGTGGAGTTCGACTCGAATACCCTCCCCGACCCGGTTTTGATCAAGGCCGACGGCATGCCGACTTATCACTTCGCGGCCATGGTGGACGATCACCTGATGGAGATCACCCATGTTTTGCGTGGCGAGGAGTGGATCTCGACCTCCCCCAACCATTGGCTGCTGTTCGAGATGTTCGGTTGGGAGCCACCGGTGTTTGTCCATTGCCCGGTGATCGTGGGGGCAGATGGGAAAAAGCTATCCAAGCGCCACGGGGCAACTCGGGTGTTGGATTATGCCGCGCAAGGGTATCTGAAGGATGCGCTGAAGAACTTCATCGCGCTCATTGGCTGGTCCCCGGGAGATGATCGGGAGGTGATGTCGGAATCGGAGCTGATCGAAGCATTCGACTTGAAGGGTTTGCAGGCGTCACCGGGCAAGTTCGATTTGGAGAAGCTGAAGTGGTTGAATGGCCACCGGATTAGGCAGATGTCCCCGGAGGACCTCTTGGAGAGCTTGTTGGATTACATCCGAACCCCCTACACCCGCGAGTTTTGGGAGAACTTTGTGGATGAGAATCCGATGCCGAATAAGGCGCCGATCGACGGTAAGCGGGAATGGGCGCGGTTGTACCGGATCGAGGCGGCCGCGGAAAAGGATCGCCCGTATGTGTTGCAATGCATTGCGTTAGAACAGGAACGGGTGCAAACGTTGGCCGACTTTGGCGAGGCGTGCGAATTTTTCCTGGTAGACGAGGTCGACTTTGATCAGAAGGCGGTGGACAAGTGGTTTGGCCAACCCCACGTTCGGCCCCTGTTTGAATTCCTGTTGGAGCGGTTGAATGCCCCGCGCGAACCCGCTTCGGATTCCGCGTCGGCGGAGTGGTGCGAGTCCATGGTCCGGGAATTCGCCGAGCGCAATGAGATGGAGAAAATCGGCCCCGTCGTACACCCGACCCGGGTCGCGCTGACCGGAAAAACGGTGGGCCCTGGCCTGTTTGAGCTTATGTCGGTGTTGGGAGTCGAAAGGATGCGTCGCCGATTGGAAAGAGCGCTCTCGATGGTGCCGTAGGCGTTCATGCGGATTTTCACCACTGCCGATCCCGAGTTGGATGCCTTTCTGCGCAATAGAGGAGTCGCGCTTGATGACTCCCTCCGCCGAGCCGTGGAGGAGATCATCGCCGACGTCCGCCAGCGCGGTGACGAGGCGCTGCTGGATTCCGCCCGTAAGTACGACGCGCCCGGCTTACAGAGTCTGCTCGCCAGCCAAGAGGAGATCGACGAGGCGATGCCCCAAGTGGAGCATTCCTTCGCCTTGGACCATGCAATCGAGCGCGTGAAGGATTTCCACGAGGCTCAGTTGCGCGCGATTACGGCGGGTTGGCAAGCCGAGCCGTTTCTGTCGGTGAGCGAGCGTCAAAGGCATGGCCAGCAGCGGCATCATCAGGCTAACTACCGTTGGACTTGGAAT
>DATFHI010000111.1:0-7413 GCA_035248525.1 Fimbriimonadaceae bacterium
GAAGAGGTTGTCCGGCTTTATGAAATCAAATACAGCAGCGCTCCAGAACTAGTAAAGGTCCTCAAAGAGGTTTCAACAGACGTTCAGGTCACGGTTGGACCTGCCACATACTCGCCGCGCACTCCCGGATTCAATCCTATCGCGGGGTCCAAGGTTGGTACTTCCACCATGGGTTCAGGTTCAGGTGGCGGTATTCAATCCGTACCTGAATCCCAAACCGGCGTCGACGCACCCAAAGAGGGTGACCGGTCCAAGTCCATCATTCTTCGGGGCCGCCGAGGCGCCGTTGAAGATGCAATGGGTTTGTTGAGCCAGATCGACGTCCGGCCGCGCCAGGTCATGGTCGAGGTCCAGGTAATCGATACCACCCCCGAGCTCACTGACAAGCTGGGTGTCAAGTGGGACTGGCTTCCATTCAACTTCTGGGAAGCTCCCAGGAAGACGAACATCGACTCGGACTTTGTCAACACCACCCGACCTGCCGGCTTTGGCCAATTCACCCGACTTCCATTCAACTTCAATGCGATTCTGGATGCGATGGTGGTCAAGAAGGAAGCAAAGATTCTTGCCCGACCCTCGGTCATGGTGATCGACGGTGATGAATCGAACGTCTTCATCGGCGACACGATCCGCGCTCGAATTGCCCAAGCAGGCGGATTGGGAGCCCAGACGGTGGAAATCGTGGAATTCCCGGTGGGCATCATCCTGTTGCTCCGACCGCGTGTCAACGCCGACGGCAATATCACGATGCGAGTCCACCCTGTGGTCAGTACGATCACCGCGATCGACGACGATAACATCCCGCAGACAAGCACACGCGAAGCGGAAACGACCGTGATGGTCAAAGACGGCGAGACCGTCATTATCGGCGGTCTCATCCGAGACGAAATGTCCCGCACGATTCAAGAAGTGCCGATCCTTTCGAAGCTCCCAATTATTGGCGAATTGTTCCGCAATCGATCGACCAGCAAGCGCAAGAGCGAGATCATGGTTCTCATCACCCCGCACCTCGTCAAAGATAACGACCGCAAACCAGGTACCTAAGGCAAGCTCATGACCGTTAATCCCGCCGACCGTCCGAAGGTAATTCTGCTCATAGTGGCAATCGTCGCCTTCTTTGTGCTGGCGGGCTTCCGGTTGATGGCAATGCTGGGCCAGTCGTCACCGCCTCCGCAACCGGCGACCTCGGCGAATGCGACGCTACCTTCAACCAATCAAATCGCTTCTGGGGAGATCGTTGCCAAGAGCGCTGCCCCGGCGGAAAACCTCAGCGAGCTGTTTGCTCGATCTGAAGGCCAGGGCGCACAGGGGAACCCGTTCCGAATGCCAGTTCCTCCGCCGAGACCGGCCAACACCAGTTCCGCCGGCCCTCCACCGCGAGGCACGATTTCAGTCCCAACTCAAGGCAACCCCGGCGCTCCAATCTCCTTTGGGGGAGCGAGCGGAGGTGGCTCAGTTCCATTTAATCCTGGCGGACCGGTCGGACCGGATATCCGGCCCATCGCTACCGTGGTGGTGAAAGGCATCATCGCTTCTCCGGATGGAGATTCCATGGCGTTCCTTCGAGTCGGGGACACGAGCAAAGGCTATCGGATTGGCGATGTGGTCGCGGAAGGCATGAAGATCGTCGACATCGACGAAACCAAGGTCTCAATCAAAGTTGGAGCGAAAGTGGTTCGAGTCGGCGTCGGCCAGGTTGTGAATCCCGCGTAAATACCGACAATGAGCTTAGATGGCTCAGCGGGGTGGACGGAACGAAAGCGATTTTATCGCAAGCCTATTCGAGGTTCCTTGCGAGTCTAATTCCGGCTCGCTGGAAGCTTATCTCGCAGACATCGTATCCCGCTGCGGCGATTGGTTTGGCGCAACCTCCATTTCACTATTTCTGACCGACCAAGACCCGCAGAAAATGCAACTCGCCGCCAGTGCTGGTTTGGCGCAAGGCATTCCTAAAGATGCCTGCATCGAAGTTGGGATGGGCATTGCCGGGATTGCCGCCGCCGACGGCAAACCGCGCCTTATCGACGACCGCAACCAAGCGTCGGAGTTTCGGCACCTTGTGGGTCGGGCAAAGAACCCGGTTGAAAGCTCTATGATCGTGCCCCTGATGGCCAGGGTTGGCTGTATTGGGGTGTTGAATCTGGCCAGACAAAAAGGGCTCGACGGATTCGTGCAGGTCGATCTGAGGCTTGCCAAGGGGGTTGCCGGACACCTTGCGCTAGCGATCGAAAACGCCCGATTGGTAGCGAATCTTCAAACGGAACGGGCGAAGTTTGAATCCATCTTCGAAGGACTCGGTTCGGCGGCCTTTCTGCTCGATGAACACGGGAGGATTTTGGAATCCAATCTGGCGGCGCGCGATCCTGAGATTCGACAGTTGAGCTTATTAAAGGAGATATCGGGACCCTATTCTCCCAAGGCTTTGGAAGTTTCGGATTCGAATTCCGGTCGGAGTTGGATTGCCACCCTCAACCCGATTTATCAGTGCGCGACGCTCATTCTGCAGGAAACAACCGAATACGAGAAGCAGCGACAGGAGGTGAGCCGCCTCAGCCGATTGGCGGAAATTGGACAAATGACCGCGGCGGTAGCGCATGAAATCCGCAATCCTTTGACCGGGATCCGAAGCGCGGCGCAGATGATTAAGCAGGCCCCGGAAACGGCAAACGAGTTCGCGGAGATTATCGTTCACGAAGCGATCAAGCTCAACGATCTGTGCGACGAATTCTTAAATTTCGCCCGGCCAGTGCAACTCAGAAGAGTCCGCATCCACTTCGCCGGAGTCGTCCAGCGGGTCTGCAACCTTTTACGGCCAGAATTTGCCGCGAAAGGTGTCGCCCTCGACGTTCAGATTGACGAAGAAATGCCGATGATTGTTGGGGACCCTTCGGGTTGGGAGCAGGTGTTGACGAACCTGCTGATTAACGCGTTGCAGGCGACTCCCGCAGGTGGACACGTTGGGGTTGGGGCGAATCCGTATCGGTTTTGGGTGGAGGATGACGGACAAGGCATGAGCGAAATAGAGGCAGAACGGGCATTTTCGCCATTTTTCACGACCAAACCGCAGGGTACGGGACTAGGTCTAAGCGTGGTGAAGAAGTTCGTCGACGCACACGAGGGTTCGATCTCCGTATCCAGTGAACCGGGCAAGGGAACTCGATTCGAAGTCGAATTCGCGAAACGGAGGGCTGCTTAGTGGCGAAAAAAGCTCTGCTCATCGTCGATGATGAGCCCAATATCCGGCGCATTCTGCAGGTCGCCTTTGAAAAGGTCGGATATACCGTCTCCACGGCGGAAAACGGCGCCGAGGCACTCAGGACTCTGGAAACTGGCGCTTATGACAGCATACTGACCGACGTCACTATGCCCGGCATGACTGGATACGAGCTTCTCCGCGAAGTGAAGAGCAAGAGCGATACGCCGGTGGTCATCATGACCGCATTCGGAACGATCCCGCAGGCGGTCCAAGCCATCCGCGACGGGGCGTTTGAGTACGTCACCAAGCCTTTCGACTTAGAACACCTGAAGCGCATCGTCGACGCCGCGATTGATTCCACTTCGGCCAAGCCGTCGACAAAGGCTAAAACTAAGACGGACTCGAAAGATCTGTTTATTGCCAAGTCTCCCGCAATGAAGGAGATCGCCGAGCTGGTGCACCAAATTGCCGACTCCCGGGCTACCGTTTTGATAACCGGCGAGAGCGGGGTTGGCAAGGAGGTCATTTCGCGTGCAATTCACCGAGCCAGCTCACGCAACAAGCAGAAGTTTGTGGCAGTTTCCTGCGCAGCCCTGCCCGAAACCCTGCTTGAGAGCGAGCTATTCGGCTATGAAAAGGGAGCCTTTACCGGAGCAACGGGGGCAAAACTTGGACGATTCGAATTGGCCCACCTTGGGACTCTAATGTTGGACGAAATTGGCGACATTCCCATGTCAGTACAAGTTAAGCTGCTCAGAGTTCTACAAGAGCGAGAATTTGAGAAATTGGGCTCCAATTCGCCCACGAAAGTGGACGTCAGGCTGATCACGGCGACCAACCGCAATCTTCAAGAAGCGGTGGATGAAGGGATATTTCGGCTGGATTTGCTATACAGATTGCAGGTGGTCGAGATTCACATCCCCGCGCTACGGGAAAGGGTAGAGGATATTTTGCCGCTGGCCCAGCACTTCTTGGCGAAGCACTGTCAAGAAAACGGCCGCCCAGCTATGGATGTGGGCCCAGAGGCGCTTTCGGCACTCCAAGCCTATCCTTGGCCCGGAAACGTCCGAGAGTTGGAGAATGCTATGGAGCGAGCAACCGTTCTGGCTCAGCCTCAAGACACGGAACTAAGCCTCCGTTTGCTGCCTCCGACCCTAAAAAGAGCCGCTTAGCTCAACTGGGTCCAAATGGGCTTGTTCGAAAATCATCGAACTTTTTCCATTGTCAGTACGTTTACTTAGGCATGATGCCACCGAAGCGGAAAAAGCTAGAGTGGAACGTCCTTGATCGAGTGGCGGAACAGCTCTAGAACGCACTCACCTTTAGTCCCCATTCAGGAACCTGAACAGGGTTTGAATTGTTCCAATAGATAGTGGTGGTCAAACATCGCTGCACGATCCGCGCCCTTGGGCGCTCCATAAAATGTCAGAAAACACCTTTAGACTTGAACCGCATGAGGAAGCCAGATTCAATCAGTTGTTGGACGAAACTTACAAGAAGGTCTACAACATGGCATATCGGCTTTCCGGCTCTCGGGCCGACGCGGAAGACCTAACCCAAGAAGCCTTCTACCGTGCTTACCGTTCATTTCGTGACTTTGAAGGCGACCGGCCATTCGAAAACTGGATCTTCCGAATTGTAACCAGACTGTTTCTCGACCTGCTTCGCAACCGGCGGAGAAGGGTTCGCGCCGTCAGCTACGATGCGCCTCTACAGCGCGAAGGCGGTGAAGACAACTTGTATTTCGACATGGCGGACGATCGGCCAAATGCCGAGCAATCCATGATGAACACCTCGTTGAGCGAGGAGATGCAGGCGGCCCTCGATTCCCTTACACCCGAGCAGCGCACGCTGGTCATCTTGGCCGACGTGGAGAATGTTCCTTACAAGGAGATCGCGGAAATGTTGGACAAACCCGTCGGGACAATCCGCTCACGACTGCACCGCACACACAAGCTGATCCGGCACCGGCTGGAGCAGGCCCGTCGCAAAAGCGACAAGATCATTCCCAAGTTCGTCACCGGTTTGATGCCGTCCTGAAAGGACCAGGTTTAGCTGGGCCTGTACATCGGCAAACTATACGGTTTGCGGTAAGGGCGGGAATAGGATTGAGTAGATCGTCCCGCCTTTCCGTCCAGATCCCACTTTTTGTTGTCCCATTTCACGGTCTCGCCGCTCAATAAGGCCACGTTTGCCAAGTGGCAAAGGACGGTGGTTTGGGCAACGGACCGCAGGTCTGCCCGTGGCTTGGACCGAGACTTTACGCAGTCGACAAAATTTCGCCAGTGGTCGCCAACCGCCGGCGATTCTTCCTTTGGCAACTCTTTACCATCGGCGTCCAGAATGACCCATCCGCCCCGCCAAACTCGAAGCGTTCGCCCGTCCGCGCCGATGAATTCGGTACCGTGACCAGGCCGACCCGGATGCTCACGGCCAACCGACCAATGCAGAGCCCATTCGTACGGCTCGCTGAAGTGGTAAATGGCGTCCGTGACGTCGGGCGCAGTGCGGTCGTCATCGGTAATCGCCCAATTCCCGCCCACTGCACTCACATGGTTCGGCATCACCAGATCCTGGTCTTTGCTCATTCCCAGTAGGGCGATATCCATCATGTGAACGCCCCAGTCGGTGGACATACCCCCGCCGAAGTTCCAGAACCAGCGCCAGTTCCAATGGCACCGATTTTCTTGATAAGGAAGGAAGGTCGCCGGACCCACCCAGGCATCATAGTCCAGCCCCTTGGGCGGAGCTTTGGGCTGCTGTTTGCCCGCTCGGAAGCTGTCGGAGATCCAGCAGTAGCACTTGACCACGCGGCCAAGCTTTCCGGATCGTACGTAGTTGATCGCGTCCGTAAACTCTTTCGTGCTGCGCTGCCAGGTGCCAACCTGTACGACCCGGTTGTATTTTTGGTGGGCGCCCGCCATGCTCACTGTTTCCGTCAGATGGTGGGAAAGGGGCTTTTCTTGGTAGATATCCTTACCGGCTTGGCAAGCGTGGATGAAGTTTAGTGCGTGCCAATGGTCGGGGGTTCCCACGATTACCGCGTCGATGTCCTTTCGATCGAGGATCTTCCGGTAGTCGGCATAGACCGCGGGATCCTTACCGTACTTTTCCTTCACCGACTTGAAGTCTCCGGGAATGCGATTCTCATCGACGTCGCACAACGCCGCGACTTCCACGTCGGGAAAAGCCATCAGGCTGCGCATATTGGATGCACCCATTCCCCCGCAACCGATGAGGCCGATCACGAGCTTGTCGTTCGGCGACTGGGTGCGGTTCCTCCATGCACTCGAATCGGTTGCTTTCGCAATCGGGGCGAGTGCGCCGGCGGCTAGGGTAGCGGTCGCGCCCTCTAAAACTTGGCGACGGGTGAGAGACTGTTCAGATTTGGCCATGGAACTCCTACCTGAATGGATTCTGCGCGATTGGACAGTTTCCCTTCAAGAGTTCACCGACTATGCGGTTTCTTCGAATCCGCTAGACGTTTTGCTTTCGTGAATGAGGAAGGAGCCTAAGATGAACGTCATGGCCGCGACTACGATCGGATACCACAGCCCAGCAAGTGGATTCTTGGTGGAGGCGACCAGCGCGGTTGCAATAAAGGGCACCAATCCTCCAAACACGCCGTTCCCGATGTGATAGGGCAGCGACATGGACGTGTAACGAATCCGGGTGGGGAAGAGCTCGACTAAGAAAGCTGCAATCGGCCCATACACCATGGTGACCAGAATGACTTGGATGAAGACCAGAAACACCAGGGTCCAGTAGGTGGAACTCGGCGGAGTGATCTCGGTTTTCGGCTTTTCCGGCTTACCGTCCTTATCCAATTTCGGCGTGGGATTCGATTCGGAATTCACCGCCTGCTTCACTACTTTCTGCATCTCGCTAGAGGAGTAGGTATCGACGCGCGTCACCGTCTCTGCTTTGGTGATCGGGTCCACGACTGAATCCAACTTCGATTCCACAAGCGGGAGGCTTGCCGGGTTAGGCAAGGAGTTCCGCATTGCCGTGTAGATCGGAATGTAGCCGACCGCCCCCAAAAGGCACGCGATCATCATAAGCTTTTTTCGGCCAATACGGTCGCTCCAGGCTCCAAACACGACGAAGAAGGGTGTTCCCAGAAGGAGGGCGATGGCGATGATCTTGTTGGCAATCGCGCCCTGGATATCCATCACCGACTGCAGAAAGGTCAGCGCGTAATACTGCCCGGTGTACCA
>DATFHI010000112.1:0-7150 GCA_035248525.1 Fimbriimonadaceae bacterium
TCGATCGTTCCGTCGCCAAACCTTTCCTGTCGCTTCAAGATCATGAAGAAGCGGCGAAGCTCGTCGACCGTCGCCGATTCAAATTGCTTTGGATTTGTCCAAAACGAACCGTAAAACTCCTGCCAGTCGCCCTCATTGTACGGATTGGGGCCCTCACTCCAAACCGCAGAGAAGAACGCCTCCACCTGCGGATCATATTCCGGCCAGCCGACGTAATGCACCGTCTTACCGTCTTCTGTCAAAGCTTCCGGCACGACCCATTTGCATGGAACGAAAGTCTTACTCGTCAAATCCTCAAAGTGCCTAAGCGCATTCCTTCGGTCGGAGACTTTCCATGTCGCCGCCTCTTCTGAATCCATAAGCCCAGTGTATACGCGCTCGGATAAACTCAGAATGCGATGCTCCTGAAATCCATCAACTACTGGTCATTTCCCGGCGGATTGGAAAGCACCCTTTGCCCGTTCGATGCCATCCAAATGGCCAAGGATTATGGATACGAGGCGATCGAATTGTGTCTGGGCGATGGTCCAGAAATGGATCTGAACACGACTCAGGAGTTTTGTGAAAAGCTGGTTCAGGAAGGTAAGGACCTGGGGATCCAACTTGCGAGCGTGGCAAGCGGCACTTACTGGTCCCGAGCATTGGGCGACGAATCGGAGACGACCCGAATTCAGGCTCAGGAAGACCTGAAGAAAATGATCCAAATTACGGCGTGGTTAGGAGCAAAAACGCTCTTGACCATCCCCGGGGCGGTCGACGTATTCTTCCTTCCCGACCGTAAAGCGCTGAGCTACGAGCATGTGCATCGGTATGCCACCGATGGTCTTCGCGCTGTCCTGCCGACGGCGGAGCGCCTTCAGGTCCGGCTGGGAATAGAAAACGTCTGGAACAGGTTTCTGATGAGCCCGAAGGAGATGGCAGAGTTCATCGATCAATTCCAATCCCCGCGGATCGGCGCCTACGTCGATGTCGGAAACTTAATGCCATATGGATATCCCGGAGATTGGCTACGAACCTTGGGCCGCCGAGTTGTGGGAATCCACTTCAAAGATTACCGACGAACCGTGGGAACCGCCGACGGGTTTGTCGACCTGTTGGAAGGCGATGTACCTTGGTCGGATGTCATGCAAGCCATCAGTGAAATTGGTTACGACGGACCAATCGCCGCCGAAATGATCCCCGGATATCAGCATCATCCGATCGTTCGGGTGGCAAATGCATCAAACGCGATGGATGCGATTCTTGGTCGAAAGTTCGCCTGAGGCTGCCGACTATAGAATTGGATCGAGAGCCGCGATCAAACGGTCCACTTCGTCGGCCGTGTTGTAGTGGGCAAAGCTTGCGCGAGCGACGCCCGACTTGGGATCGATACCCATCCTCTCAAGAAGTCGCACGGAATAGAAATTGCCCCACCGAATTCCGATTCCTGCCGCCATTGCTTTATCGGCAATAGCTTTAGAGGGGACTGAATCGTGGACAAACGAAATCGTCGGCACCCGACTTCGGTCTGCGGTCGAGCGACCGACGATTCGAACGTTGGGCTTGGAGTTCAGGAAGTCGAGGAATTGTGCCGACAGCGGCCTTTCCAACTCTTCGATCGCTTTGAATGCCTCCACAACGGTGGTCCGGTCAAATTGCTCCCGATTCGCCAGCCAATTGAAGTACGGTCGAGAACCGAGCAGGCCTGCGCAAGATTCGTGGTTCGCACCTCCGAGTTCGAACTTTCCGGGAAGATAATCCTTTGCTAAGAAATAGTGGTTTGGACCAGTTAGTTCGGCAATCGCTTCGTGCTTACCGAATAAAGCTCCGATGTGCGGACCGAACACTTTGTAGCAGGACACCACGTACCAATCCACATTCCAACTTTCCACGTCGGCCGCCAGGTGGGGAGCATAAGCGACTCCATCCATGACGACCCGCGCGCCGACAGAGTGAGCGGCCTCAATACAGGGAGCGAATTCCTCCACGTGTCCAAGGATGTTTGAAACTTGGACAAAAGCAACAACCTTCGTGCGCGGCCCCAAGAGCGACTTCAATTCCTCTAGTTCGCATACACCCGTGGTGGGATTGGGGCGCCAAGGTTTCACGATGAAACCGCGCTTGGCCAAATTCGCCCATGGCCCCACATTTGCTTCATGTCCGCTTTCGCCGACGATGATCTCATCGCCGGGACTCAATGCTTCCGCATAACTATCCGCGAGCATTCGGCAAAGGGTCGAACTTGAGGAACCGAGAATCGTCCGTCCAACTCTTTCGCCACCCAACAAGGTGTTTGTCATGGCGTGCGCGTCGGCCACGGTTTGGGTCGCCCGCTGGGATGCTGGATATTCCGCTCCAACTTGCACGTAGCTGTTCAACATGTAATCGCGGATGGCGTCTGGAACCATCGCAGGTACTTGCGAGCCCCCCGCATTATCCATGTACACATCGGAACCGGACAGAGACGGAAACTTTGCGCGGACCTCTTCGATACGTGGGGCGGCAACGGGTGTCATAACTGCAGGAGCGTACCCCTGCCCATGTGATAGCATGGCCTGGACTATGCGCGTTTATGATGTCGAACCCGCGAGCGGATACTCCGGCGACTACGGCTTTTTGGTGTCCGCTCTTCAGGACGGCACTCGGCACTGGCGAGAGGAGCTCGGAGACGTTCCCGATGACGCCATCGCCTTTCAACCCATCCCCAAGGGCCATAGCATCGGCGGGGTGCTGCTGCATATGATAGACGTCGAGGCGTTTTGGATTGAAACTGCAGCCCTGAGTCGGGAGCGCTCAGAAGATGAGATGAGGGAGCTCTTCAGCAAGGAGAACGATGTCTTCGCCTTCCGATGGGTGGTCCCTCCCCGCAGACCCCTGAGCTATTACTTCGAACTGCAAGACAAAGTTCGCGCGCGCACTCTGGAGAGCATTAAATCCTTTCCCGAGCCGTCGACCGTTATCTCGATGGAAGGTTGGACGACTGCGGTAACCGCGCGTTGGATCATAAACCATGTGATCGCGCATGAATCCTATCACGGCGGACAATTGGTGATGTTGAAGGCGATGTACGAGCAGTCGGAGCTTGATAATTGAGAGAACAGATCGACGCTTACCGGCGCGATGGGTTCGTCTACATGCCTGGACTCCTAAATCGAGAAGAGGTGCAACGATTTAGAGAAGCGGCATTGGCCGCCAGTCAACGCTTGACGTCGCTGTATTCGGGGCCAATCTTCAATCAGAACGTGAATGTTTGGAGAGAGGACGACACGATGCGAGAGTTGACTCTTCTGCCCAAATTGCACGCATGGGCAACGGAGTTAGCCGGTAAGCCGCTGCGGCTATGGCACGACCAAATCCTAATTAAGGCTCCGCACAACAACGCCGCTACAGAATTTCATCAGGACCAACCGTACTGGCCCCACTTTGACTCGCCCAACCCCATTTCGTGCTGGATTGCTTTGGGCGATGTGAAAGTGGAGTCCGGGTGCATGACCTTCATTCCGGGCTCGCATACGCGGACAGATTTGCCGATGCAGAATCTGGAGGATTCTCGCAGTCTGTTCGACATCTGCCCCGACCTGCAGTGGGCGCCCCGAGTGACGCTACCCGTAAGGGCCGGGGATTGCACTTTCCACCATGGGCGCTGCGCCCACATGGCCGGACCGAACCAAACCGATGAAGCGCGAGTTGCCCATGTGGCGATCTTTATGGATGCGGCGACCCGGTATTCGGGTGCGCCGCATGTTGTCACTGATCCACTGGGCTTAAAGCCCGGAGCGGAATTGGATGGAGAGTTATTTCCGAGGATTTAGTAAGCCGACTTCTCTTGAAGCACCAGCATGTTGCTCAGCTTCCTTCCCGTACCAATGACCATCTTGCCCCGGTAATACAGGCACGTGGAACCGCCGCCATCGAGGCTGACCGCATCGACCACGCCCTTCGATACCATCGCCTTTCCTAACTGGCTGAGGGTGACGTTGTTCTTGGTGGCGACAAGCATCAGCTTGCCGTTTTTGTCCAGGCCGACGGCAGTTCGCGAAGCTTTCCCCCAAATTCGCTTGTCGCGGAACTTCTGGGCTTTCGGGTTTGGACAGACCTTGCCATCTGCAATCAGTCTCACCGCGCCGCGAATTCCACCGCGGAATTGGCTCCAGTCGAACTCCTGACGATAGCGGGTGTCAAAGATGCTCACTCCGCCGAAGTAATCGATTCCGATTGCCGAACCGCGATAACCCCGCACTTTCAAATCGCCGTCTACAAGCACGTCTCCCACGGGATAGCCGCTGGATGGGGCAAAGAACGTACCCGTAATTCCTACTGTGGCATTGTTGTTGGTGACCAATTGCCAGGTGGATGTAAGGCGGGGCGCATACACCGCTTTGGGGTTCACCAGACCTGAAGAAAGGTCTGCTTTCACCACGTGGTAAAGGGCCTTGTCCCGAAGGAAAGACTCGTACGCAATCGGCCGTGCCGCCGTTTTGACCGGCGGGATGATGGTCGAAGCTAGCACAATGCCAACGAAGAGATTCATGTTCACGCTCCCCCGCGAAGATTTAGAGCTAGCCGCCGAACCAATTCGCTCGGACGGAATCTGCTCCCCCAAATTGTGGTTTCCGGACGCCTATTCTCCTCTGATTGCTTTCGAGTGTCAAGAATCAATGGTTTAAGTTTCGTCCAAACCTGAAGAAATAACGAGCGAGAAATATGCGAGGTTTCTCGCAATCATTAAAACTCCCCCGGTTTTGATCTTCATTACGCTTGGCCAGATGAATATGTGGCGCACCGACGCAAGAGGCAATACAATAGAAATTCTGATTCCAATGAACGACGATCGACAATACAACGAGCAGGAGGCCGAAGAGATCTTGAAGCTCGCCGCCCGCGACGCCACCGCTGGCGGAATGAGCCGAAAAAAGCTTCTGGAAACCGCCGCCGAGCTTGGAATCTCGCCTGAAACCGTGGCCCGAGCCGAAAAACAAGTGCGCCTGAAGCGAGAGGTCGAGCGAAACGAGGAAGAGGATCGCGAACTCCGCCGACAATTCATTTCTGAGCAACGCAGCAACTTCATGAAGGATTTCTGGAGTTATGTTGGAGTAAATGCAGGATTAATCGGTATCTGGTTCATGACCGGATCATCCTATTTTTGGCCAGCCTGGGTTTTGATTTGCTGGGGCATGGGCCTCCTAATCGACTTCTTCACGACGTACTGGAGCAAGGACGAGGCTAAATATCAACGGTGGAGACGGCGACGCTTCCGTAAGTCCATGAGTGGAAAGCAGATGATCGCCAAGTCAAAGCCGTTGCTTGAGGAAATGATCACATCCGGCGAAGTCACAAAACTCGACGCGGTTCGGGAACTACGAGAGCGTCTCAGTCTGGATTCAAGAGACGCTCAAGATATCGCGGATCAGTATGAAATGGAAAACCCGGGAGTATTCACCTAAGGTTTTCTAACCCGAAGACACCGGTATGATTGCTCCAATGCTCTCGTTGGTCTGTTGGTTTGCGGTCGCGACGCAAACCCCCTCCACTTCCTGGTACGGACCAGAGATAGTTGAATTCCCCTTCGCCTTTGCGGGCAATCCATACGACATTGAAAAGTCGGATATTCGGGTCAAATTTGTCGACAGCAAAGGCGATACGGTCGAAAGGATCGCCTACTTTGATCCGGATTCCTTTTCCTGGAAGGCTGTACTGCTTGCAAATCGACCCGGAATTTACAAAGCGACGCTGATTCGCAACACAATTCCCCAGGTCGGAGACGCGGACCAGACGACCGTGGAGTTGGAAACTTCGGCCTTGCCAACTGGCTTCATCAAAGTCGACCCCATTAACAAGAATCGGTTCTTGCGAGATTCCGGCCAGTCCTATATTCCCCTCGGATTCAATTTGGGGTGGCAAAACCCCGGCCAGCCAGCAATTGCGGATTCACTCAAGGCCATGGGGCAGAACGGCGTGAATTGGACCCGCATTCAAGCAACCGCGTGGGACGGCAAGAACCCCTGGATTCCTCGGTCGGGGGCGCCCGACGATGATCGGCTTTTGCCCGAACCGCTTTTAGAGTGGGATTCCATTGTCGATTCCGCAGAAAAATCCGGCGTGGCCATTCAGTTCGTCTTGTTCTCGCATTCCCAGTTCAGCTTGAAAGCTGATGGGACTTGGAATTCCAATCCGTGGAACAAAGCGAATGGCGGATTTCTTGCTGAACCCGGGGACTTCTTCACCGACCCCGAAGCAAAGCGTCGAACGAAAATGTGGCTACGTTACGCCGTTGCCCGGTGGGCGCATCATCCTGCGATCATGGCTTGGGAGTTGATCGACGACGTGGACGCCCTCGCCGCGCCACCCGCAGGTCTAGTCGCTTGGCATCTTGAGATGGCCGACTATTTACGCTCGATCGATCCATACCACCATCTCATCACAACCGGATCTGGCCAGTCGCTTAACGGACTTTCGAGTTCACTGGACTACTATCAGCCCCGCGCAATTGCGGCTACGATCGGCGTGGCGGTAGCTAAAACCACAATTCAAACCGACAAGCCTGGATTCATTGGCTCGATAGGGACCGAACAGGCTCCTACTTCCGACTCCAGGGCCGCTATCCGCGATTCCATTTGGACCCCAATCCTATCTGGGCAATCTGGATCGGCAGGATTCAACCTTTGGTCGACGGTGTTGGGAGACGATCTTCTCCCCGAATACGCGGCAGCTAACCGCATAGTCAAGGAATCCGGATTGGCGGACCATCCAGGCAGTCGGAAAGTTGATGTAAATGTAATCTCCTCGTCATCCTTGCAGGTCAATGCTATCGGCCAAATTGATTGGCTACTTATGAGGGTCAAAGGAGCCGGGCGAGTAGTGGCTTCGAGGCTTGGTCTGAGTCCGGGAAATTACGAGCTGACGAGCTACGCCCTGGGGAAAAACGACAGCCAAAAGCAGGAAATCCAGATTGGAGGGATCACTCAGGAAATCATTATTACGATACCAGGAGATGATTCCGTATTCGTGTTCAAGGCGAAGTAGGCTCGATGGACATCCTGTACATTACGAATTCGCCGCCATTGCAAGCTTCGTATGGCGGAGAGGTTCGGAGCCACCTGGTATGGCGAGCTCTAAGAGAATGCGCGAACGTGGAAACGCTCGTCTTCTCGCGAGCCTTTGAAACTCGCTC
>DATFHI010000113.1:0-8380 GCA_035248525.1 Fimbriimonadaceae bacterium
GGCCAAGTACGTTTTGGACGCAACTGAACTCGGCGATCTTCTTCCCTTGGCAGAAGTTGAATCCGTCTCCGGCGCTGAATCGAAAGCAGAAACCCAGGAACCGCACGCATTGGATGGTCCCGCCGAGCCGGAGAACGTCCAAGGTCTGACTTGGGTGATGGCGTTGGGCTTTGATCAGGGCGGAAATCACACGATTGAGAAGCCGGCTCAATACGATCGCTGGCGCTCCTTCAAGCCCGACTTTTGGCCAGACCGATTGCTCAGCTTCAAAATGCTCCACGTTCAACAGGGGCATGCAATCGACTTTCCGCTGTTCGGCAATGGAAGCTTCAATTTATTCGAGTATCGCCAAATCGTCGATCCCCAGATTTATCGCAATCCCATTGAGGCAGCGACCATCGCCAACTGGCCTCAGAATGATTTTTACGACGATGGGAATATCATCGACAAGCCCCCGGAAGTCATCACCCGAAAACTTGAGGAGGCTCGCCAGCTAAGTCTGAGCCTGCTTTACTGGCTCCAAACTGAAGCACCGCGTCATGATGGTGGAACGGGATACCCGGAATTGCGGCTTCGACCCGATTTGGTCGGCACGGAGGATGGCTTGGCCCAGGCGCCATATATTCGCGAATCGCGACGCATCAAAGCCCGATTTACGGTGCTTGAACAACATGTCTCGACCGACTGCAATCCGGGCCGAGACCGAGCCGTGGAGTTTCCCGATTCGGTCGGCGTGGGGGCTTACCGGATCGATCTTCATCCGAGCACAAACGGCGTCAACACGATCGACACGAGTACGTTGCCCTTCCAAATACCGCTCGGCTCATTGATTCATGTGCGCATGCGGAACCTCCTACCGGCGGCAAAAAACCTTGGGGTTACGCACATCACCAACGGCTGCTATCGGCTCCATCCCATTGAATGGAACATTGGAGAATCCGCCGGACTACTCGCGGGTTACTGCATCCAAAATGGAGTTCTGCCAGTTCAGGTCCATGAATCGCCCGAACACACGAGAAAGCTGCAAGAGCTGTGCGTGCGCCAGTGGATCGAAATCGAGTGGCCTAACCTGGGGCCGCTTTAGAGTCCATCTGCCGGAGGAGGTGGTTCTCCCGCGTTGTCGGGTGGTATTGCCGGCGCGGTTTCAGTTGGAGCGGGGGTTTCCACTTTTGGCTTGCGGCGCCGCCGCTTCTTTCGTTTTGGTGGATCTTGCCGCGTCCCCAACGCAGTTACCGTGACGTCCACCTGCGGCTCGGCAAACTTGGATTGATTCGAAGCGGGAGTCGCGTCCGCTTCGTTTTCCGATTTTTCTGGCTGTGAGGATTCCCCGCGCATTACCTGCGCGGCCTTTTGTTTGTATTCTTCGGGGACGTTATTCTCCACTCGAGGACCCACCAGGAAATATCCGACCGCAGCAAGGGCGATGGGAACGACCAGCCATTTCAGGGTGATTCCAAGCGGACTAAGGCGACCGGCCATTTTTCTCCTATTGTACCAAGGGTAACCTTCGGTCCCAAAGTGCGATGTCTGTAGACCTGGCGGAAGATTCCCTGGACCTGATGATCGAGTTGCTCGAAGTCGGGAATCCATCCCAATCAAGCTACCCGTATCCTACGTTACGCCGCACCAACCGACTCGAACGCCGATCCTTTCGAGTATTCACCGTTTCAAATCCTTATTTGGAAGCAACTGTTGTGCCCGATTTGGGGGGCCGAATCCTGCGCTTAAGAAAGCCCAACTCGGGTGAAGATTTAATTCCTTTCGAACCTACGCTTCAATTGATCCATGGAGGACTGCGGGGCATTCAATGCCCAGCCGGCATTCAGGTAAGAACCGGATTTGAGGACCGACTCAACTCCATGGGGACCGTGTCGGCGATGCCCGATTTTCGGCAAGAGGGCGAGCCTGATGCGATCTGGTGGGGCGAGCTTTGCGGAAGTGGCTTGAGCCTAAATGTCCGGATATCCCTTCCAGAGGACCGCGCTGCGTTGACGGTCGAGACGAGAGTCTTCAATCGAACGTTGGAGCCTGTTCCCTACAACGGCGGCATCGCTATCGGCGGTAGCCAGATTTTTGGCAAGTCGGCCGGGGGTTGGATTTTCAACTGCGGCTCCGAGATGTTCATTCGACCCGTAGACGGACTCCTGGATTACGCAGATGCTGAATCGGCACATAGATTCGACCGGGTTCGCTGGCTCGCTCCACATCAACTGGATTCCTGGATCGTTGAAATCTTTCCTTCCCGGATCGGGGACACTCTCCGAGGCGCTGATCGGACTTATGCCGTGGGTTGGGATGACCAAGTTCTCCGCGTTCAGTCTCGTAAGCCAATCCACCAGGCTAAGGTGGTGATTCAAGTTAACCAGCAAGGCCCTATGGAATTGGTCGCTGATCTGGGTCCCGATCAGGTCTCCGAATTCTCCCTTGAAGATCTTCCGATGGTGGAACAAGTTGCGTTAAAGGACTCCGATGGAATCACCTTGGTTGTTGGGAATGCGATTAAGGCGGTCGAATTATCGAGCAATCCACCAGAACCCAAGTCCGACTCCATGCATCTTCGGAAAGCCAGCCTGACCGACCTCCAGCGTCTTGAATTTGAACCGGGCAACCGTGCGATTGCCCATTTTATGCGCGGCGCACAGCTCAATCGAAGGGGAGACTTTGCCGGTGCGGCTCTCCAATTCGAACAATCGTTACTATTCAACGCCGAAGACCATCTGGCCTGGTGGCTGAAGGCGGTCTGCGAGCGATTGTCAGGAAGGCAGGACGAAGAGAGCCAGGAAATCCTAAATGCGCACTTCATCGCGCCCATGGAGCCGGTGTTACGCGCGGAAAGCTACCTCTCCAGTCCAAGCCAGATTCGGGAAAAGACAGCGGTGGTGACTCCACTATCAGAATTTCCGGAGTCGTTGGTGGATATTGCCTGCCTGCTGATTGAATTCGGACTGCTTGAAGAAGCTTCAAAATGGATCGACGAAGCCCTTCGGCACGCCGATCTTTCGATTCTTCGGTACCTCCTTGCCTATGCGTTACTTCAGGGCAGCCGGATGGATGTCCAAGCAGCCGAACAGGTGATGAGAGCCCGTACCCCCGACGCGTCACCGCCATTCCCATTCCGCCCGATCGAGCTGGAGGCCCTGAGCTATCTGCAGGAAAAGTTTCCTGACGATCAGGCAATCAGTCGGCTCTTAGATCTCGCGAATGAATTTGCTAACTAACGTTAGGTCGGTTCCCAACTTTCTTCGGTTACACTGATAATTCACGATTCCTGTAACGTGAAATGTATTCCAATTTGAGTTGCCGATGACTGCAAACTGCCGGTTTCTGAAAACCGCATTCCGCTATGTGTACACCTGTGGCGCGGGACTCCCGTTTGTGCTGGTGTGGGCAAGCGAGCAGACCAACCCGGTGTCCTATGAACGCGACGTAGCACCGATCATGAAGGCCCATTGTGTCACGTGCCACGGCGCGGAAAACCCCGACGCTAATCTAAACCTATCGACGCTGTCCGGGATAAGGAAGGGGGGAATAGGTGGCCCGACGCTAGTTTCCGGAAAATCGCAGGGTTCGCTGATCATTGAGCGGATGAAAGGTCATGGCGGAAAGCCACGAATGCCGCTCGGGTTCGCCCCGCTGACCGAGTCTCAGATTTCGACAGTGGCTCGTTGGATAGATGAAGGAGCAAAAGCAGATGCTGGCAGTCAACTCCACTGGGCTTATGTAGCGCCCCTGAGACCTTCATTGCCGAAAGTTAAGGAGGTTGCATGGCCACGCAATTCGCTTGATTACTTTGTTTTGAAGGCATTGGCTGACCATGGGCTAAAGCATAATCCCCCAGCGGAAAAATCCACCCTGATCAGGCGCGTCTACTTGGACCTTACCGGGCTCCCCCCAACACCATCCGAAGTGGATGCGTTTATTTCGGATAAGTCGAAATTCGCCTATGAAAAAGTAGTGGATCGACTCCTTGCATCTCCGCAATACGGAGAACGACAGGCTCGATTTTGGCTGGATTTGGCGCGCTATGCGGATACCGACGGCTTTGCGGATCTCCCTCGTACTGCGTGGATGTATCGAGATTGGGTGATCAAAGCATTTAACCAAAATATGCCGTTCGATCAATTCACGATCCAGCAGCTTGCAGGTGATTTGCTCCCGGGCAATAACTTCGACCGATTAATTGCAACCGGCTTCCATCGGAACTCCATGTTCGACGCGGAGATGGGCGGAGATCCGGAAGAAGCTCATTTAAATGTTATCGCCGACAGAGTGAGCACCACGTCGACGATTTGGCTCGGAAGCACTCTGCAATGTGCGCGCTGCCACGACCACAAATATGATCCCTTTACCCAGAAGGATTTCTATGCCTTGGCTGCCTTCTTTAGTAAGACGAGTAGCACGCCAACAAACCCCGGAGAGAAGAAGGGTCGCTGGGTCGAGCCGACTTTGGAAGTGCCCACTAAGCGCCAAGTGGCCCAGAGGGAGAAGCTGCGGGCAAATGCCAACCTCATCGATCGTGAGATGAGAAAGTGGACACCAGAAAAGCGAGCGGCGATGGCGGCGTGGAAAAACGAAGTCCTTAATCCGAAGTGGACTGTCGTCGAACCCAAGGTTGAATCCAACGCCGGCGGCGCCTTCCGGCCGCTACCCGATAGATCCATTATTGCCCTAGGAATTGCGCCATCCAAAGATCTCTATGAATTGGATGTGTCCGGTCTCACGATGAAAGCAACCGGATTCCGCTTGGAGTTACTGCCGGATGAATCGCTTCCCAAGAAGGGATCTGGCCGAGCCGACGACGGATCTTTTGTGGTCACAAAAATTGTGGCGACGCTTGACGGAAAGCCCCTCAAGCTGGCGGCGGCAGCGGCGGATGAAGAGGATTCTGACTTTCCCGCTTCAAGTGTCCTTGAAGGCAATGAGGATGGTGGGTGGGCGGTCTTTGAAAACGTCGACAAGCCACATGAGCTTGTGATTAGCTTTGGTTCGCCTATCGATCTAAAGACACCGAACCGTCTTCGACTAAAGGTCTATCAGTACTTCGAAGAACCGAAATCTGTAATCGGAAGATTTCGATTGAGCCTTACTGAAAACAAGGATCCGGAGTGTTGGGTGGCGTCAGCCAACCTTATGGAACTTCTTAAGAAGCCCACTCCAACGAAATCAGAAGTTGAGACGATGGAAAAGGCATTCTTTGCCTCCGCGCCGATGCTCAAGTCGCATCGACAGACACTGGCCCAAATTAAGAAAGATTTGGATGCCTTATCCGAAGGGATTGCAACGGCGATGATTCTTCAGGAGAATGCCGATGCGACCCCATTAAAGATTCCCCTTCGAATCCGTGGTGAATTCATCAACAAGGGCCCGGATATCGAGGCTAACACCCCCTCGGTCTTGCCGCCAATCGAGCGAAAGAAAAGGGTGGACCGGTTGGCCCTCGCCAAGTGGCTCGTTTCACGCAAGAATCCGCTCACCGCGAGGGTGCTTGCCAATCGGCTATGGGAGCAAAGCTTTGGACGGGGAATCGTCGAAACCAGCGAGGATTTTGGTAGTCGCGGGTCATTGCCCTCGCATCCTGAACTGCTCGACTGGATGGCAACTGAGCTTCAAAAGGGCTGGAATGTCAAGGCAATGCAAAGGCTTATCGTGACTTCGTCGACCTACCGACAATCCTCGATCCCCAGCAAGAAAATGCTTGAGCGCGATCCCAAAAATATCCTGCTTGCCCGCGGCCCACGCGTCAGACTAGATGCCGAGACCATCCGTGACGCATCCTTGGTTTTCGCCGGAATCCTGAATCGAAAGATTGGCGGTCCAAGCGTCTTTCCCTACCAGCCTTCAGAGTCCACGGAAGCAAATGTGGATTGGAAGGAGAGCCACGGAGCAGATGCTTACCGCCGCAGCCTATACACATTCATGCAGCGGGGTTATCCGTACCCATTGTTCCAAGTCTTTGACATTGCGAACCGCAGTGAGTGCACCGCTCGGAGGGTGAATACCACAACGCCCCTGCAAGCCCTGGCGCTCCTTAACGATCGAGGAATGAAGGAAGCTGCGGAAGCGTTCGCTTGTCGAATGCTGGGATCCTCGAAAGATGACAAATCCAGGCTCGTATTTGGATTTCGGGTTTGTACATCCCGACATCCTAATACTCGCGAACTCGCCGACCTGCAAGCACTGCTTCTCAAACTTAGGACGAGATACAACTTGGATCGCAAGAGTTCAATCGCGCTTGCCGGATCTCCCGAACGGGCGGCCTGGACGATGGTCGGCAATGTGTTGTTGAATCTGGACGAGACAATCAATAGGAATTGAGATGGACTTTGAACACGAACAGGAATTGCTGAAGCAGATCACTCGAAGGACTCTGTTCAAACAGATCGGTTTCGGGGTAGGTGGCGTTGCGCTAAGTTCATTGCTATCGAGCGCCTTTGCTCAAGACTTGCTTCAGGGAAATAACATTCGTGGGTTGCACCACAAGCCAAAAGCGAAGAACGTGATCTACCTCTTCATGGCCGGTGCTCCCAGCCAGATCGATCTTCTCGACCATAAGCCTTATCTCAATTCTCATCATGGAGAACTCTGTCCGGAGGAGATGTTAAAGGGCCAGAATTTCGCATTCATTCCCCAGAAACCGAAGTTATATGGCACCCCACACCAGTTCACTAAATGCGGACAATCTGGCCAATGGGTATCGAATCTTCTCCCTCATTTCAAGGAGATTGTCGACGACGTTGCGGTCGTTCGATCGATGACCACCCATCACTTCAACCATGCCCCGGCTCAGCTATTCATGAATACCGGCAATCAAATGAATGGCCGCCCGAGCTTCGGATCTTGGTTGACTTACGGTTTGGGGACCGAGAACCGAGATCTTCCGGGCTTTGTCGTCCTACTCTCTGGTATGGCCGCACCGGACAGCGGTAAAGCGTCGTGGGGCTGCGGCTTCCTTCCCTCCGATTACCAAGGCGTCGAACTGCGTACCAAGGGTGAGCCGGTGCTTTTCGTTCGAAATCCGGATGGAGTTACCCAAGAAGTGCGTCGGGATACACTCGACGCTCTACGGTCCCTGAATGAAATCCAGCACGGCAACACCTTGGATCCCGAAATCGAAGCAAGAATTTCACAGTACGAACTTGCGTACAGAATGCAAACAAGCGTTCCTGAACTCATGGACATCTCCAAAGAGCCGCCCGAAATGCACGAGCTCTATGGAACTGAACTAGGCAAAAAGAGTTTTGCAAACAACTGTTTGCTCGCCCGCCGATTGGTTGAAAAAGGGGTCCGGTTTGTACAGCTCTATCACACGGGTTGGGATAGCCATGGCGGTTTGTCGGCAGGGAGCATTAAAGATGGCTTGGCAACCCAATGCAAGAACACCGATCAAGCGGCCGCTGCCCTCATCAAAGATCTGAAGCAGCGAGGACTTCTGGATGAGACCATCGTGATCTGGGGCGGTGAATTTGGGCGGACTCCTATGAGCCAGACCCCAATGGACAGCGCATTTCCAGGTCGAGACCACCATCCAAGCTCTTTCACCATGTGGATGGCTGGCGGAGGTTTAAAGGCTGGAGCCAGTATTGGAGAGACCGATGAGCTCGGATACCGAGTCGTCAAGGACCCAATCAGCGTTCACGACCTTCATGCGACCCTGCTTCATTTGCTCGGAGTGGATCACACCCGCCTAACGTACCGATATCAGGGTCGAGATTTCCGGCTCACCGATGTGTTTGGCGATGTAGTGAAGCCGCTAATTGCCTGAGATGGCGGGAGCGTGTAGGAATCGAACCCACCAAGCGCCTTTTGAACGCCACGCACGGTTTTGAAGACCGGGAGGGACACCAGCCCCCATTCGCCCCCGTGTAATTATACGGCGACTATGCCCTGAAGCCTTCGTCCCAATTGCCCTGGAGATCGAAAGAAGCTCGAACCCGAATCAAACTCGTTTGGTAGGCCTCAAATCCTTCGCTCAACTTCGCGAAGGTCTTTGCTTCCAACGTGTACGGTTCATGGTCAAAGGTCGACGCGATGTGGTAGCTCTCTTTGGCCTGCTCGCAAATATCGATCATCGAATCTCGAGCGTCCCGAAGTTGCAACTCGCGTAAAACTTCTGGATACAAACCGGATGAGAACAGCAGGAAATCTCCGATATGGCGGTGCACTTCACGCTCCCGGTCAAAGGAGTTGGCATTGAGACGAATGTCGCCTTCCAACAGCATTTCTGCAACCGAAGCTACCGGCTCGCCCATGCAATTCCGCACGGCGAAAAGATTGTCTTGGTGGAGGAAATCGACCAGCAGATTCGTCAAATAGACCTCGACATCGTCTTCGGTCATGCCAATGCAATCCACCATGGCCTGGTGAACCAGTTGTCCAAAGT
>DATFHI010000114.1:0-4612 GCA_035248525.1 Fimbriimonadaceae bacterium
CCGGTTCAAAGTTGGTCGATTTTGGATTCCAATGGTTACCCGAAGGCGCTTGGATATGAGTTGAAGCGGCTCTTCGCGGATCAACTGATAAGCATTGAGCGAAAGCACGATTGGATCATCATTCACGCGATTAACGACGGCACCGAACCGTGGAATTCAGAGTTGCAACTCTCCGCAATCTCCCTTTCAACTGGCTCGATGGTCGATCTGGGCATAACGGAGTTCGATCTGGGCCCCGACGCTCGACAATCCGTTTTGGAAACATCTGTCAAGGGACTCGCCTTACCCGACACCCTTTTGTATGCGACCGCCGGGGACGCCTTTTCGTGGATGCTGTTGGCAGAGCCGAAACAGGCTAAATTTCCGGTCCCCTGCCCGATTCTCGCCTCCACTTGCGAGGAGGGATTCCTGACCATTCAAGTGTCGACTCCGGTCGTCGATCTCATGCTGACGGACGCGAACGACGTGGGGCATTTCGGGCACAACTTCGCAATCTTGCCAGAGGCGGGATCTTACGCCATCCCATACGGCGGCACCGGGGAAGACTTGATGGGTCGCTCTTTGGCGGGTTGGCATCGGATCGACCTGACCCGCTCACCAATTTAAGCTAGTAGAGCTTTGCTCCATTAGGCACCGGCGCGCCAGGTTGAGCGAGTACAACTTCGCCCGGCCCCCGATCAAATCCGCAAACCAGCACCTGGGATTCGAAACCGGCAATTCGTCGAGGGGCGAAATTGACAACCGCTATGACCTGCTTACCGGGGAGTTCGTCGACCGCGTACACCTTTGTCAGTTGGGCGGAAGAGCATTTCTCCCCAATCTCCGGACCGAAGTCGATCCAGAGCTTAAATGCCGGCTTTCGCGCTTCGGGAAACTCTTCTGCCCTCAGAATTGTGCCCACCCGGAGATCCACCTTTTCGAATTCGGAATACTCGATCACAACGGATAAGCTACCTGGAGGACGACAAGTCTCAGAATTCTTGGACCCAAAACGGTTGGCGGAAGCCAACATCCCAGTTAGACTGAATTCCAGAGAGATGGCCAACATGCATGAACGCAAGTCTGGACCGGTAGCGTCTGCGCTTGTAGCAATGAACCGAATTGGAATTGCCGTGTTGTTGATTTCTGGATTTGCCGCATCCGCGTCGGCCAATATTCGGGACTTCGACATCAGCATCGCGCCCGTATTCCAAAGCTCAGGTTCTTGGCCAAACCAACCAATCGCGATCGATATCGAAAACAAGGGTCCGAATGCGCGCGGCGAGGTCATCGTTTCCGACGAAGGCGACACCACCCGCTATCCCGTAGAGCTCCCCACCGGTACTAAAAAACGGTTGGTGGTCTACGGCGGCGGATCGCCTTACGGTATGCCGCCCCAATATATTCTGGATACAGATCAGGGTCGAACCGAGTTGGTTTACACCGAGCGCGGATCGTACATGTATGAAGGCGGCGGGATTATTGCCATGGTCACCGACACTCCCGGTGATCTGGGATTCTTGCGACAGTCCAACGATAACAAGGGCAATCAACCCACGCTTTATTGGGATGCGTATGTCACCCCGGAAAGTGCCCCCGAGCGACCAGTCGGCTACCAGGGTCTTGCCGGACTTGTGCTTGGACCAGGTGCGGACCGACTAACCGACCGCTCGATCCGCGCGATTAAGTTCTATGCATTGACTGGAGGCACCGTGATCATTGTTGGCGGCGCTTCGGCCTCTTACCTCAGCGATCCCCGTTGGCAAGGGGTGTTGCCTGTCGCAAACTTGCAAACTAAAGTTCTGCACGGCTCCAAAGTAATGTCGGACATCGCCGGAGAGCCTTTCAGCGAAGATTTGACGGTTTCCGCCGGTAGGTTGCTCCCCGACGCAAAAGGCACTTTGGACAACGGTGTGCCCATGGTATCGGAGCGGGCGTACGGTTTAGGCAAATTCATCTCTTTCGCGTTCAACCCATTTGAAGATCCGCTTATCCGCTGGTCAGGAAGAAAACGGCTATTCGCCACCAACGTGAGGACGCTTGCGGCGAACGGATCCACCGGATTCCTGAATTCATACATGGGATCCACCAGCTACGGCTATGATCCCTACGGCTCAAGTTCGCCTTACAGTTCGACCTCGCCGCCAAGGCCGTACGGCTCGCCCAACATGGAGAGATCGGACCCGTTTAGCGTCACCCTCCCGCCGACTTCCAAGGTGTTTTGGATCCTGGCGGCGTTCTTCATCACCGTAGTTCCGGTCAACTTTCTGATCCTCCGCAAGCTTGGGAAGGGAGAGTGGGCTTGGATCACTGCGCCGGTGATCAGCTTGGCCTTTGCCGGAATCTTTTTAAACCAGGCAAGCGACCTTTATTCTGCCAGCCTTTCCAAGGCAACGAATGGCGTTTTTCTGATCCAACAGGGCACGAATGAAGCGATGTTCGTCGGCCAATCCCAAATCTTCTTTCCCAATGGCGGTAGCTACGACCTCAAGATGCAGGGAGTGGACCAGGTCGGATTGAACTACTACGACCCCTATCGAGGTTACGAAGAACCCAACAACCGGACGCAGGTTAACCCCGTGGATGTGGGCGAGGTGCGGATTTCCAATTTACGGGCAAGTAATTTGTCGTTTGAACAGATCGCATATCGCCAACTATTCCCCTCCAAAATCCAGTTCCAAATCGAAGCGAAACAAACAGGACCCGGTACCGGTTCAATTCGGATCAAGAATCTGGCGGGATTTCAATTGGAAAATCCATCGATCGTGGTCTTTGGACGCAGTTACCCGTTCCGATCTCTCGATTCCGGTGAATCCGTGTCGGTTCCCGTCGTACTCAGCCCCGATAAAGACAATCTCCAATACTTGGAAAGCCTGTCACTGAGCGAGAAAATTGCGATTCTCCAGACCGGCTACACGAACGCAGCGGCTGGCCCTCAAATTGGCGCAACCGTGACGGGAAGGAGTACCACGCAATTGCTCTACTTCGCGCCGATCTCCATAGGAAGGGGCGGCAAATGACTTGGATCCAAACCCTCATCACGGAGAATCCGATGATGATCGAAATCACCCGCTTCCGACGGAAGTTTTTCGGCGGCGGAGGCAATGCGCTTAATGGCATTATCGTCGCGATTTGCGTTCTGATCTACATCGGGCTGGTGGCCTTGGTTTGGAATAACCGGGATTCAGCCAACCCAATGATCTTGATCTTCTTGCAGACGGGAATCGTTACGTTTCTTGGTCCGGCGATGCTCCATTCGGCGATCGCCGGCGAGCGAGAGCGCCGAAGTTGGGATTTCCTCCTCGTTGCGCCAGTAACCCAAGCGCAAATTGTGGCGGGCAAATTCGCCGGAGCGGCCGTGGCTATCCTCTTCTGCTTTGGCGCTTTCCTACTTCCGATTGGAATTGGGGCCGTCGCCTACGAACCGTATTCTTATTCCTACACGTCGGGACCCGGCGACTATTCGCGGGTGGATTATTGGGTTCTATTCCAAGCTGAACTGATGTCGTTGACCTGGGCTTTCTTTGTGTGCGCACTCACAATCTTCTTCAGCGCCCGCTGCCGACGTGGATTCATCGCCCTCGGAACGACACTCGCCATGTTGGTAGTGGGATTGATTGTCTGGCCGCTTCTGACCTCGGCCGCTCAAAACTTCCGGGCCGAGATGAATTTCCTCAACTTCTTTCATCCGTTTTGGGCGCTCTCGATGCTGGAGAATAACCGTTTCGAAGAGCATTCCAGTTGGGCAGGACTGTACGGATTTCCGCAGATCGTTTCCTATTCCATCCTGACCGTTTTCTTCCTGATTTGGACCGAACGCACCGTGCGATTCGCCGATAACGACGTGAAGTTTCTCCCCAAACAAAAAGATGCTTGAAGTTAAGAATCTTCGTAAAGAATATGGCAGCCTAACCGCCGTTCGAGGCATTAGCTTTGAACTGCAGCCGGGGGACATTTTCGGTTTTATCGGCTCCAACGGAGCGGGTAAGACGACCACCATCCGCATGATCTCCACATTGTTGGAGCCCACGAGTGGCACGGCCCTCCTCAGCGGCGCAGATATCCGCCGTGACCCAATGGCCGTCCGCCGAATGATCGGCTACATGCCGGACTTCTTCGGCCTCTACGACGACGTCAAGGTTTGGGAGTATCTGGATTTCTTCGCCGCCATTTACCAAGTGCCGGTAAAGCAGAGGATGTCGGTGATCGACAACGTTCTCGAGCTGACCGACCTTACCGTCAAGAAAAACGCATTCGTTCAGTCGCTTTCTCGGGGAATGCAGCAGCGCCTATGTTTGGCACGTTGCCTTGTTCATGATCCCCAATTGCTGTTGCTCGACGAACCTGCATCTGGACTCGATCCCCGAGCCCGCGCTGAACTGAAGGAGTTGATCGCCGAACTCGGTCGCATGGGCAAGATCGTCATCGTCTCTTCTCACATCCTTCCTGAGCTCGCCGACTTCTGTAACACCGTCGGCATCATCGAGAAAGGCGAGTTGCTGGCATTTGGACCGGTCGGACAGATCGTACAGGGGATCCAAGCCCACCGAGTCATCCGCATCCGTTACTTGGGGAGCAACGGCGACCTCAAGCACTTCGTGGAAGGGCGTCCCCACGTCTCCAACGTCGAATT
>DATFHI010000115.1:0-7647 GCA_035248525.1 Fimbriimonadaceae bacterium
GGACCACGAAATTCAACTATTGAGTCAAGCGGAGGTAATTTGCGCGCAACCAGCGGCAAACAATCTTAATTTCAATGCAAACATGGAGTAGTCCTATGGCGAGTAAAAGTGTCCCAACGTTGACTCCCAAGTGGTCAAAAGTTGTAACTATCGCAATGACCAGAATGGAATCCAACTAAATTGGAAAATGACTATCCCAATACCATCGGACCACTTTGACCGCCAGCAGCATCGATTAACTTAATGCCTCGACTAATTACTTCACGCGACGGAAGTTGAACTTGGCGCTTTCGCCGGGCTTTCCGCCTTGGAATGTCTGCCAGTCGGCCATGACATGGTCGCGGCCATCGAACGTAAAGGTCACCCGATGCATGTGCATGTCGGTCGGCTTCATGTTGCTTCCGCGAACGAAGTCAAAGAACACGACATTTGGGTTTTTGCCGGGTTGGAACTTCATAAATGGCTGGTTGCCGGCGCCGCAATAGTGAGTCATTACGAGGCTGTCTCCGTCCATATGGAAAACGCTCACCATCTCAAATGGAGAGCCGGGGCCGAGCGTTTCCACCAAAGCGGTGCCGCTGCCGGTTAGCTTGTATTCAACGCTGGCAGGCATGGCATCTTTGCCGGATCCCATGGTGCCCTTCCATTTTCCGACCAGGGACTTCATTTTGGTAAAGGCTTGCTTGCCGGGGGCGTCCTGTCCGCTGGGCGCGGCGGATGTCGCGATGAGAGCTAATAATAGAGTAGATAGGATTGCGGTCTTCATAATTGCACCTTGTGAGAGCAAATTATAGCGAAGCATGACCCAAAGTGCAAAGGTCCAAATCCAGGCGCAAGAGTTAACCCAAAAGGCTTAAGTGAGACCAGCCAACCGTGCGACCGTGACGATCAACTCCGTCACATCGACCGGCTTCGACACGTGGAATTGATAGCCCGCAAGCAGGGCTTTCGTGCGGTCCACAGGACGGGCGAACGCGGTCAGTGCCGCCGCCGGGATCTGAATTCCAGAATTTCGCAAATCTCGGATGAACTGGTACCCATCCTTGACTGGCATACCAATGTCGCAAACGATAGCATCGATTGTTTCGGTGGCAATGATGGTTCTCGCTTCGGCCGCGGACGATGCCAAAAAGTTCTCTGCACCTGAATCCTTCAATACCCGATCCACAAGATTGAGAGCATCCGGTTCGTCATCCACAATCAGTACTCTGACCCCACTAAGATCGGGCAAGTGGGAAATCAATTCAGCGCCGTCGGATTCGTGGCCTGAATCCTCGGCGGTTAAGTTGTCAACACTGCGCACGGCCAGTGGCAACGTCACGGTAAAGGTTGCACCCAACCCCTCCCCGGGACTACTTGCCCGGACGCTCCCCCCATGGAGTTCAGCCAAGTGCTTGACCAATGCCAATCCAATTCCAAGTCCACCGTGGACCCTGGCATGGGAAGAATCTTGCTGGCTGAATCGCTCGAACAAGTGGGGAAGGAATTCCGGTTTAATCCCGATTCCGGTGTCGCTTATCGAAACTTCAATGTACGATCCGATTCGCCGAAGATTGATGGCTATCGAGCCGGCTCGGGGAGTGAACTTGATGGCGTTTGATAGCAGATTCCACAGGATCTGCTGAAGTCGCGCAGGGTCCCCATTCAACGCGTCGGGGACATGATCGAGCTGCGTGGTGATTTCGATTCCCTTGGCGTTCGCAGCGCTACGGACCGATTCCAATGATCGGTCCACGATGATCGGAAGGGAGACGCGCTGGATATCGAGAATCATCTTCCCTGAGATCACCCGGCTGATATCCAATAGGTCGGAAATCAGGCTCGTTTGAATGCGCGCATTGCGCTCGACGACTTCGATCCCCTCTGCAACCACCTTTTCGTTACCCGGATTGCGGCGGATAAGCTGAATCCAACCCAAGATCGAGTTCAGCGGGGTGCGAAGTTCGTGGGATAGGGTCGCGAGGAACTCGTCTTTAATTGTGCCTAGCTTCTCAGCACGTCGCCGCGCCGCACGCTCACTTTCCAGCAACGCTCGAATCGCGGACTCAGCTTCTAGTCTGGAAGATATGTCGCGTGCAATTTTGGAGATCCCAACGATGTTGCCATCGAAGTCCTTTATCGGGGACACGGTCAAGGAGATGTGGACCTTGGAGCCGTCTTTAGCCATGCGCACCGTTTCAAAGTGATCGATCCTTTCACCGGCGGCGATTTTGGCCAATATGACCGGCTCCTCATGATGGCGCTCGGGGGGAATGATGGTTAGGATGGATTTCCCAATGATCTCCTCCGCGGTAAAGCCGAAGATCCGCTCGGCCCCTTTATTCCAACTTGTGACAATCCCTTCTAGAGACTTGGTGACGATCGCATCGTCCGACGACTCCACGACCGCGACGAGGCGCGCTCTGGCTAATTCGGCTTCTCGATCGACGGGGATGTCAGAGTTCACAAAAGAGAGACTCGCAGGAAATTAAGAAAGAGTTTACTTCTCAGTTAGACGACGGCTCAGAATGTGACATAGTTTTGCATCTTTTTTTACACCCCATGCACAGTGCCTTTTCCCGGTATTGTTACTAGAGTTGTTGAGATTTCTTGCCACGTTTCACCTTAAGGATTAACATTAATGGTGCCTGCACCTAGCAGGTCGGAGGTTTTGGTGAGGAACTTTGCATTAAGAGCGGGACTAGCGTCCGTGATTCTCGTGTCGTCGGTTGGCGCATTTGCCCAACAGGTTGTTGTTCCTGGAGCATTAGCAAATGTAGAAGGCAACACCAATAATAACTGGCCCTTCAACTACTCATTTTTCCCATTGAATGGCCAGCGCTATCAACAAATTTATTCGTCGACCGAGTTTACTAGCGGCCCGATGCTAATCACGGGAATGTCCTTCCGACCTGATGCCACGTTTGGAAATCCGTTCTCGAGCACGATCAACTTCTCGATATCTTTGTCGACCACTTCGGCCGCAGTAGACGGGTTGAGCTTCACATTCGCTGATAACATCGGCGCAGATGCCACTGTAGTCCGGGCGGGCGCAATCAACGTCTCTTCAGCCGACACGGGACCCGCTGGAGGACCAAAGGATTTTGATATTTTCATTTCCTTTTCGACGGCGTTCATGTATGACCCGTCCGCCGGAAACCTTCTCCTCGACGTATTCGGTTTAGGTCCGAACTCTTCGACCCCGATGGACGCTGAGAACACCCTTGGTGATTCGATTTCTCGGGTGTTTACATTCGATAATAGCCCGGTAGGGGGAGTGGCCGACCAGCGCGATACCTGGGGACTTGTAACCCGATTTGACACCCAAGCAGTCCCCGAGCCGGCAACCATGGCCGCGCTGGGACTTGGAACCCTCGCTCTTCTCCGCAAGCGCAAGAAATCCGCCTAGGGACCAAATCTCAAGGGAAGCCCTTCCGGCCTGACGGGAGGGCTTCGCTATTTGTGGCGCTCTTCCACAATCCATCGGAAGTTCGGGTCCGACCGCATTCGCTCGCCATCTTTCGCGGACGTAAACCGCACCCAAGTGTAAGTCGCATAACATCCCTCATTGGAACCGCCAACGATCAGCCGCAACCTCAGGCGGTAGATCGCCGGGTCGAGAGACGAGGAAAGGTCGATGAAGGTGACTCCGCCCGCCTGCAACGTGCTGCTTCGGAAGTGCTTGACTGCATTGCCCGCGACATCCAAAACATCGATGCCCATGTGCGCATAACCGCCCAGCAGATGTGAGACATTCGCGCTTAGGAAAGGAAAGCGCCCGACATCGACCATGGCATCCCGGGTGACGCCGCTCCATTGGTACTCATAGGGCCAGCCCGCCGGCACCTTGCCCAAATCCATCCGCAGCGCACCCGCAATCGGCACCGACACCGTCGGCTTGTTCCCGATCTCCAAGGGCTGCCAAAGTTTCACGGAGTTCAACTCGTCATGCCAACCCACCACGATCGGCGGAGCTCCTGGACGAGCAACTTGGGCCTGCGGAATAACCGGACATTGCGACCCGGCCGGCAGCTGGGTGGCGAGGATGAAAAGCAAGGAATTCACGAATAGTTGGACGGTGAAAGCTGTCCCGAGTTACCCGCCAACTGCGCACATCCAGTCCAAGACATATCCTATCAGGAGATATGGCTTAATGAATAACATACAACCTGAGGTCACTCGAAGGAGTGCCTTGCTTTCCTTGGGCGCAATTGGCCTCGCCGCCGTCGCCCCTACATTTGCCGAAGCTGAACCACCCCTCCAAGCGATTACCGACGAAGACATTTTCAATTTCGCGCTTAACCTGGAGAGTCTGGAGACTGAATACTATCTCCGGGGCACCGCCGGACACGGCATGAGCGGATCCGATGTCGGGCCCAATCCTGGACCCGTCCATGGAGGCTCAATGGTCCCCTGGGAGAACCAAGACCTGCGAATGTTCATGGAGGAAGTCGCCCAAAATGAGCTCGCCCACGTTCGCTTCTATCGCCGCACCCTGGGCCGCCGCGCCGTAAGCCGACCGGAAATCGACCTCGCAGGAGGATTCCGCGCGGCTGCGAAAGCCGCCGGACTCGGCGACGACTTCGACCCCTTCGCCAGCGAGATGAACTTCTTCCTCGGCGGGATGCTCATGGAAGATGTTGGGGTCACGCTCTACAATGGCGCCGCGCCCCTCATTAAACGCAAGGATTATCTGCAGGCTGCGGCGGGGATATTAGCGGTCGAGGCGTACCACATGGGTATGGCCAGATCGACCCTCTTCCGGATGGGCTCCGAAGCCCGACACGCCGCGAACGCCATCTCCAACGCCCGCGACTCCTTAGACGGCGGCGCCGACCTGGATCAAGGCATCGAGGTGAATGGTAAGGCCAACTTCGTCCCGACCGACAAGGATGCCAAAGCCTTCGTCCGAACTCCCTACCAGGGTCTGCGAATTGTGTATCTGACCGACAAGCCCGGAGTGAGCGGCGGCGGCATGTTCCCGAAGGGAATGAACGGGAGGCTCAGGACGACGAGGTAGGGAAGGAGCGCGGGGCTCGAAGCGTCAAGTGTGGAGCGTCCAGCGTGGGGCGTGTGGCGCGTGGTTAGAGACACAAAAATTAGAGACAAGAGACTGGTCAATTCCAGGTCTCTCGCCTCTAGCTCTATTGTCTTTTCCCCAAGTCTCTCCTCTTTCGTCTCTTTCAGGTCCATCCGAGCCAACCATTAATCCACCAAGCTTCATAATGCCCACATGTGCATGCCCGTTTTGGCCACCATTCTCCTCCTGCAACCTCAAGCGGTAGATGAGGATGCGTGGGCTCTAAAGTTGGGAAAGGAACGCACTCAATTCGGCGATATTCCCAACTCCGGACTGTGGAAGCATGGCGACGTCGGACAGTTCGGCGGAACATACATTCTCTTCCGAGCGGGAAGCTCCACCGAACGGTATTACTACACTACTGCCGCCGGTTCTGGAAGTAGCAGGATCTCCCGGGAAACCAAGGTAGGCGGGAAAATCCGCAAGGACTGGATGATCTTTCTCAGCGAAGGCAAGGAGCCACGGATCAAGAAGCCGGGGCCACTGTGGCTTTATGCGGGCGGAGGAAAGATTTCCGGCTCCATCCCAAAAAGGGCCCTGGCCGACTTACAAAACCCCGTTCCCCTGGCGATTTACCACGCGAACGTGCACTACTCGTATTGCGCCTTCACCCTTCCGGACGGCAAACTCTCCCCCTTCCTGGAGTGGGAGGCGGGAACGATCACCGCAGATGGCGGATACTCGTACGGCATGCTCCCTAAAGCCTCCAAGCCCTATCCGATTACGCCCGAAGAACGTGCGTGGAAAAAGGGAAAGTAAGGCGTAGGGCGGCAGGCGTGAAGCGTGGAGCGTCAAGCGTGGAGCGTGAAGCGTCAAGCGCGGAGCGTGAAGTGTCAAGCGCGGAGCGTCAAGTGTCTTGATTTCCCCTCCACCTTTGGGGGAGGGGCTAGGGGTGGGGGAAGGGCGCAGCCCAGTTCGTGAGGCGCGGGCGGAATTACGAATCCTGCGGAGTTATGGCTATAAAACATCAAGTTTGGACAGCAGTTGTGCCCACACACTTGTCATAAATGATGATACATGGTTGCGATCATCCATTATCTGCCCCTCTTGACCACCATTCTTTCCGCCGCGTTCTTTATTATTCTGATTCAGGCGTGGCTTGAGCGGCGGACCGGCCCGCACCTGCTGTGGTGGGCAGCGGGAGTCTTCTTCTACGGGCTGGGCACCGCCATCGAAAGCGCGATTACTCTTAGTGGTAACACAGTTCCCCTGAACAAAGCTTGGTACATCGCCGGCGCGCTTCTTGGTGGATACCCGCTGGCTCAAGGCGCCGTTTACTTGCTGGCCAACCGGAAGCTCGCGAATCTACTCACGGCGATCACGGTTCCATTTATCGTTCTGACTTCCGTCTTGGTCATCCTAAGTCCCGTCGACATCGCCGCGCTGGACATCCACCGACCGTCGGGAGCAATCTTGCAGTGGCGTTGGGTTCGTTTGATGACCCCATTTATCAATCTTTATGCGGCGACTTTCCTTATTGGCGGGGCGATCGTAAGCGCACGCCGATATGCCAAGAGCGGGGAATTCCCGGAGCGGGTTCGCGGGAACGTCCTTATCGCAATTGGAGGCATCTTGCCGGGCATTGGAGGCAGCATGGCTAAGGCGGGCCTGGTCGAAGCTTTATACGTCGGCGAATTGATTGGACTAGTGCTTATTTGGATGGGCTACAGCGTCATTGCTTCGCGGCGTCAAGCGACCGCCGTGGATCGTGAATTGTCAGCCGTGGAGCGTGGGGCGTGCCGATAGAGACAAAAGAGACGAGAAAAAAGACCGTACAACTCCCGGTCTCTCGTCTCTAGTTCTATTGTCTTTCCCCCTTGTCTCTCGTCTCTCGCTCTTTCGTCCTGTACTTGCTGTCCGAACAATCCGAACCCCCCAACCCCCGAACAATCCGAACGATCCGAACCACCCGAACCATTCACCTGTTGACCCTCCACTGATCCATCAGGCGTGGAGCGTCAGTGTACGGGATATTGGTCGTCGGTGCCCCTCAAAGCCGACCAGCCCGCCCAAAGCCCGCCGGCACCCAGGACCAACAGCCACGCAATGCGCAGTACGTCGGAGGCGGTGTCCGTCCAATCAGAGTAGGCGCGGAAGTGGAAAATCTGCCAAATGGAATAGCCGGTAAAGATCACCCCTAGCCCGAGTAGGAGGACGATTTTAATGACCCTGGAGAAGATCTTTTCGGCGCGCACGAATCCAGTGTACAACTGGGGCGTGGGGCGGGAAGGCGTCAAGTGTCAAGCGTGGAGAATTCCCCTCCACCTTTGGGGGAGGGGCCAGGGGTGGGGGCGCTAAGCCTGAAGCCTGAGGCGTGAAGCGTCAATCGTGAAGCCGAACCCCCCCCCGAACACTCCGAACACCCCGAACCCCCCATCAGCCCTCCCCCCAAATACCTGCCAAACTGAATCGGAGGCAGCTATGAAAATACTGTTTGCTTTGACTTTCTTGGCCTCATGCGCCTTGGCACTAACTCAGGAAATGCCCAAGGATTACGCCGACGTCCTATCCGCACTCGGCAAAAAGGGCGACTACAAATCAGATGTCCTTAAGGTCAGCATCCCCCGAAACGACCTTAAAGTGCGGGT
>DATFHI010000116.1:0-10351 GCA_035248525.1 Fimbriimonadaceae bacterium
GACCAATGGGCCGGCGGTCGCCGCTTCTCCCGCGCTCCAGTCCCTGATCGAGGAGATCTCGGGACTCACCCAACCCGAGGAACAAGAACAACTTATGGCGAGCGAAAACTTCGATGCAGATTTGGTAGTAATTGGCTCCGGTCCCGGCGGATACGTGGCCGCCATTCGAGCTGCACAACTGGGAGCGAAGGTGGTCTGCGTTGAAAAGCAATTCCTGGGTGGCACCTGTCTCAACGTTGGTTGTATTCCGAGTAAAGCGATGATCGCCCAAGTAGAACGTCTTAACCACGTTAAGCATGCCAAGGATTTGGCGGTTTCTGGAGTTGGAGAAGTGTCCATGGACATGGATGCTTTCGCCAAGCGCCGTGACAAGATCGTGACGGCTCAACGCGGCGGAATTGGAATGCTGTTCAAGAAGAACGGAATTCGCCATGCGGATGGTTTTGGATCGTTCGTCGACAAGAACACCATCGAAGTTGAAAAAGACGGAAAGAAGGAGAAAATCCGAGCGAAGAACTTCATCCTTGCCATGGGCTCCTCGGTTATCCACATCCCAATTCCGGGGTTGAAGGGTGGTAAAGACGACGGAGTTTGGACTTCAGATGACGTGACCACTCATCCGGGCGCCGCGCCGAAATCCATGCTTATCCTCGGTGGTGGAGCGGTCGGTGTTGAATTCGCCTATGTTTTCAATGGCCTCGGAACGGATACCACGCTCGTCGAGATGATGCCCAATCTTATTCCGATGATGGATACCGACCTTGGCACTGAACTTGGCAAGCAACTCGGGCGACAGGGAATCAAAGTCAAGACCGGCGCCACCGTCGATAAAGTGGAGAAGGTGAAAGGCGGCTGGAAGTGCTACCTGAAGAAAGGCGTGGAGTCCGAAGTCGTCGAGGTCGAAGTCATCCTGCTCGGAGTTGGCCGCAAGGCGAACACGGATGGCATGAACTTGGAGAAGATCGGCGTGAAGCTGCACAAGCGAGGCGTTGAGACGGTCGATGACACTCTCGTCACCCATGTCCCAAACATTTGGGCAATCGGCGACGTCCGCGGTTTTATTCAACTCGCCCACGTGGCGTCTATGGAAGGCACGGTGGCAGCGGCAAATGCCGTTCTTGGGCAGCAAAACAAGATGGATTACAAGGCAGTTCCGAACTGCGTTTACACGGTCCCGGAAGTGTCTTCCGTCGGCCTAACTCAAGGCGAGGCGGAAGCCAAGGGCTATGATGTGGTCGTCGGCAAGGCCAACTTCAGGATTTTTGGCAAAGCGATGGCGATTGGCGAGCAGGACGGTTTCGTGAAGATCGTGGCCGAGAAGAAGTACGGCGAAGTTTTGGGCGTTCACATGATCGGCCCGCACGTGACGGACATGATTTCCGCGGGAGTGGCTGCGCTTCGATTGGAGGCGACTTCCGACTTCATGGCGCAAACCATTCACGCCCACCCGACTTTGTCGGAAGCGATGTTGGAAGCGTACGAAGACGCGGTTGGTCACGCTATTCACAAGATGTAGTGCTCACCAACCGGCCATCCTCGAAGGAGGCCGGCTGGTTCATGTTTGTTCTTTGTGACTTTGCCACAGGTCGTAGAGATAGCGATCTGCAATTTGCCTATCCGATCCCATCTTGAGTTCCTTCACAACGTCGATGCGGAGCCAAAAAGCGCCGTCTGGCCGACCTCCATCTTCGAGTTGAATGTAGTTAAAGTAATTTCCCTCGACTTCAATGGGAATCGCGTCGATGGACTCTTTATCGATTCGAAACGTAATTGCCGCCTGCTGTGCCACGGCATTGACAAGCGCCATCCGAATGGCTTCCGTGTTCGTGACCTTTAGTCCCGCGGAGGGTTTGGGTCCGATAATTTCACTGTGACGCAGATACAATTTCTCGAGACCTCGAAGATAATCCGTATCAAAGTCAAACCACACAATTTCGTCCAGGGGCACACTGAGTTCTTCATCCGGACCGCCTGTAGAATCTACCAAAGCGAATTGTATTGAGTCCGCCTCAATAACCTGCACAAAGCCGACCAGGAAGATTGTTGGGTCGTCCTCCCACCTATGGAAGGCAACCAAACGGCGTTCCGCCATTGTCTTTCGCAAATGATCGCTTAATCGAACTGGAAGCCCCACAGTCCTTGGACCTTACCTGTCGAGCCAGGCCGGTAAAATTTTAACCGTCCCAAATGCCCCAACTCGAGACTTTCCACAATCCGGCCCCCCAACGCGACTACTCCATCACGCATGTTTGTCCGGAGTTCACGTCGGTGTGTCCGAAAACCGGACAGCCGGATTTTGCGACCATCGAGTTGGAATACATTCCCGATCAGCTGTGCATCGAGTTGAAGTCGCTCAAGCTCTACTATTACAGTTTTCGAAACGAGGGAATTTACTATGAGGCGGTCACGAATCGCCTTCTGGACGAGTTAGTGGCAGCGTGTAGTCCTCGCTATATGAAGGTAACGGGACGCTTTAATGTACGTGGAGGGATCGCCAGCGTGATCGTTGCCGAACACCGCCAGCAATAGCCACTAGACCTTAGCGCTTGAATACTTTGACCGGCTGGGTCAAGCTGAATTCGCGCCCTGAATAACGGAATCTAGCCTCCAACAGCACCGCAATATTTTTATCGCCCGGAGCGGCAAATTTAGCCGCGGGCTTCGCGCCGAGCTGATCGGTTGGGTGGGAAATCGCGAGGCTGACGGCGTTTTCCCACTTGGAATCCCGAAAGTCTAGAGTCGGCGAAGCATTCGTCCAAACCTTGCCCCCGATAAAGCCTGGAGAGGCGATATCGAATCTGGCCACGAACGTTCCGTCTGGCAATTTGGACACATTGGCCGACCACTTGGGCATCGTGAAGTCTCCGGCGAGTGATCGGCCAAACATACCGATCGTTTCGATCGCCAGAAAACCTCCGCCCAAGTCATGGGAAACGTTCGGTATGACGCGCAGCCATTTCGGCTGCTTGAGTCCGCCCCAGTACTTGGAAAGCGCATCGACCGTCCAGTAGGGATCATTGCCGCCATTGACGATTAGCGTAGGCACCTTGATCCGATCTCGATACGAATACGGGTCAACCATGCTCGACAGCTTCATACCAAGCGGCGTCGAGAGCTTCGCCTGTAACCCGCGCCGGGTGTAATCGTCGATCATCGCGCTGTACTTGCCCCAGCTCGCAAGCTGACCCTTCATTTGCTCGGGAATGTTCAGATTGTCGTAGACCATGGGCGCAATGCCGACAACCCGAGGATCACCACTTGCTCCAACCAGCCAAGTCGTCCAACCCCGCTTGCTAGCGCCAGTGACCAAAAACCGTTTCAGGGGATTGTTGGAATTCCTGGTTGCATCTACCACCGCGTCCATGGCTTTCAAAGCGCTCTTCGTCATTGGGAACAGCAATGGCCAACTTGGATCCCTGGTCGCGAGATACTTTTCAAACGTGTGCGCTATCAGGTCGTCTTCGCGCATGTCCCAAATCGGTTGATTCGGCACGCCGAAAAGCATAGCCACTGGCATTCCCGTTGCCGCGCTCAAAAGGCGTATTTGGGTTCGGTCGCCATCGCGAGGTCCGTCACCGGTGATGTACAGCACGCCGGTGCCTTTGAAATCCACCTTTAGTGGCTGCTGCACCAGGATTCGATGCTTCCAAGGAACGCCTTGCCACACTTGGCTCACCAGCTCGATCTCCGTCTGGCCATTGTCCTGTCGGACAATTTGCCAAGAAGATTGGCTTTCGAGCTTCAGGTACCGATAAAGTTCTTGGGGAGCAGGTGCCGTCAAAATGACGCTGCAAAGCAAGGAAAGCATGTCGGCTATTTTGCCCTCAATTGCCTCGAACGAACGAATGGGGCAATAATGTCAGTACGATACAGCTTGACAAAGAGTTTCAAGCGTGTAAGAATAAGTCTCGGTTTCCCGCCGGTGGTGGGACTCATTGGGTAATGGTGGATATGTCTATGACGAAAAGAATCCTTCGACGGATGTGCATCGTCGCAGGAATGGCGGTTTTGAGCGTGGCGGCGAATGCTTTCATGTTCGACGTCAAGATCGCGATCGATCGCGCATTGAACAGCCCGACGCTGACTGTTCGATACTCGGGAGCTAACGTTGCGTTGGTTGAGCTCAAGCTGAACGGAGTGAGTTTGGGGACTCGCTCGGTGAGCGCGAGCAAAAGCGCAGGCGAGACGAACTTTACGCTCGACCTTTCGACACTTAACGACGGCGACAATGTCGTCGAGGTTTCCCTATTCGACAAGAACGGGAAGCTCGTGGGGACCGAGAAGTCGAATGTGGCCGCAGATGACGGTTCCAACAGCCCAGTCTTTCTGACCGGACCGAAGGTTGGAGCAACCGTACAAGGCCCTGTCGAAGTCAAAGTCGGATTTGGTCGAGAGTTGAAGAGCACGTATGTGAGCTTCTTCGTCGATAACCAATTCAAGGCGATGATGAACGTGCCTCCTTTCAGCTATCTGTGGGATACGGCGCGCGAGTCGAACGGGTGGCATGACCTCGAGGCTTGGGTGGTGGATGAAACCAGCAAGACCATGAAGACCCGTAAGGTGAAAGTCTTCGTGAACAATCCCGGCGGACGAACCAATCGCCCCGTGGAAGTCAAACCGGCCAGCAATCCGAGCAATCCAACCATTTCTGGCAACACTTCAAACATTAAGCCAACCACGGTCACAAAGACCAGCTCGACGGGTACCAAGGGAACTGCCGCTACTCCAAACGAGCCGCTTGTTCTTGCCCACAATCCCAATTCGAACACTCTGGGTGCGATGAGTGGAACCAAGCCCTCGACCAAGGTTCCAAGCCAAGCAACCGCCACTCGTCAGATGACGCCCACCGGCACGCGCTATGCTTTGACCCAAAAAACGACGGCGGCCGTTTCAGCAACTGCCAAGGCGGTTACAAACAATGTGGGGAAGATCGCGATCACCAAAGGCAAGCGACTTCCCAATCTCAACAACCTCGTTCTGGTTTACAACAAGGACTTCGTGGACTTCGATGTCAACCCGAGAGTGGAGAATGGAATTCCCCTGACGCCAATCCGCCACCTGCTGGAAAAGGCCGGCGGCGAAGTGAAGTGGAAAGCCTTCGAGAAGTTGGTGGAAGCCAAGGCCGACGGACGCGAGATCTTCATTTGGATCGGCAATAAGGACGCCAAAGTGGACGGCCAAGCCGTTGAGATGGAAGTTGCACCGTTCATCGACCGTGGACGAACAATCGTTCCTTTGAGCTTCATTCAAGAAACTCTGAAGGTCAATATCGAGTTCGATCCCGAGACCGGGCACGTGCTGATCACTCCGATCAAGTAGAGTTGAGTTCAAAAGGGCCGTGCATTTCGCACGGCCTTTTTTTCGTGCCGGGATTATTACTGGACTCGCGAGTTTTGAACCTAAAAATCCACTCCGAAAAACCCTAGAATCCAATAGGAAGGCGACGGTCGAGAATCGGCGGGCATAAATGCCATTCGGAACGTCGGGATAATTGTGCGCCCAGACAAACGACGCTACTTACGTTACGAAATACTGGACTACGCGGTGGTCGATCTCGATGGCGAATCTCGCCGAATTAATACCGTGGTGGCCGACATCAGCTTGGGCGGAGCCCAGCTTCGGTCCAAAGAGCCCTTTCCTGTCGGCACCATGTGCACGATCCGAGTCGGTGGTGGGCCAGAAGAACACCCAATCGGGCTTCGGGCGGAAATTCGTCACTGCCGGCCAATCGACTTCAGCGAACTGTTCACGACCGGCATGAAGTTTATGCCTGAAACGCATGCGGACCGGATGGCGATAGCCGAGTATGTGCACTCCATTTTCCAACGGCAGTGCCACAATCTGCTGGTTTAAGCCCCAGTTGGGGCATGGGGGCCAGCGAATTTAAACTACGTTACTTGGCGTGACTGCAGCTGCCGCAACCGGCGCCGCCTGACTCAGCCGTCTTGAAGGATGAACCGCAACCGCAAGAACTCACGGCATTTGGATTCTCGATCTTGAAGCCTCCGCCCAATACGTCGTCGACATAGTCGACCGAACTGCCATCCATGTAGTTGAGGCTCAGCGGATCGACGTAAATCTTTATGCCGTCGTGCTCAAAAATCTGGTCGGACTCATCTGGCTTGTCGCTATCCAACGCCATGCCGTAGGACAGGCCGCTGCAGCCGCCTCCCTGCACCCAAACACGCAGGGCGGATTCGGCCTGATCTTGGGACTGAAGCAATTCCTTCAGTTCGACGGTAGCTCGCTCGGTTAATGTGATCATGAGAATTCTAGTTCTATGCGGTACTACGCCGCACACCTATATTTTGCATCGTTTGAGTCCAATGTTATAGGGCTTGGGCAGAAACCGATAATAATCGGCAAATGGGTGGAAGGGAAAGGATCCTGAATGCGTCGAGGGCGGTGTTTGGCACAAAGCCCTATCAGGAAGTGGCCATCGCGCCAATTTTGAGCGACGCCCAAGTCCAAGCGCCAACCCTTTACTACCACTTCCAAGACAAGGAAGGCCTCTATGTGGCCTGGGCAAAGGAGAAGTTTTCGGCTCTCCAACTTCAGATTCAGCGGCATGGCACCCTTCGAGATCGATTGACCGGCTTCGCTATGCTCTATTTCGCCACCGTGGACTTCGATATCCCGCAGGTTTTGAGAGACCTAATCACCCTAACTCGCGACGAGTCTCGCGAAGAGATCTCCTCCGCCTACTTCCAATATGTATTCGAGCCGATCTGCGGCATCTTCGTTGCCGCAATGGATCTGGGCGAGATCGGCGTCGAGCCAATCACGCGAGTTTCGGAGCTTTTCCTCGCCGCTTTGCAATCGTTAGTCCATTCGGCGGACCGAGATTTCAGCGAGATGTCCATCTGGCTGGTAGACCGATTCCTGTATGGATTTGAGGCTAAGTCTCGGACCTAGATAGGGACTGATGAGGTAAATTCTACGGGTTCCCAACTCGAGAACAGTCGCCATGCCTTACGTAATCGCTGAACCCTGCATCGGAGTCAAAGACAAGTCCTGTATGACGGTTTGCCCCGTCGACTGCATTTATGAAGGCGACAATCAACTCTTCATCAATCCTGATGAGTGCATCGATTGCGGATTGTGTGAGCCGGAGTGCCCGGTGACCGCAATCTTCGTGGACACCGACGTGCCTCCTCAGTGGAAAAGCTTTATCGAGCTAAATCGCATCGAAGGCGAAAAGCTCGCCAACCAAAGCCATTAAGCGGCTTCGATATTGGTTCCCGTTGGAAGTAGTTGTTGCCACCGTGCGCGGGTTAACCGGTCGGGAAATTCAATTCGCAACCCAACGCGGTAATCACCCGTAGACTGATCGGCTCGACAATACATGACATTGCCGGCGGATTCAACGGCGGACTCCAAATTTCCCAGGCAAACTTTTAGCCGCGCGAAGCGCCTCAGAGGCTCGGTGCATTTAAATCCAATGCCATTCGCCGAAATATCGAGAATCTGCGCGTCGAATTCCGTGTCTTCGTCGAATAGTCGAAGCTTGACGTCTCGCATTGCGTACCGCGGTTCTTGGCCAGACGCATGGCTTCGAACCTCTCCGGCGGTCGCCAGATGAAGTGCCTTGTCCATGACTCCGACCACCACGCTCGGAATGAGGACTGTACATCCGTCGGTCGTTGCCTCGCAATGGAGCAACTGACCTGGAGCCAAGTCTTTGTTATCCGTGAGTTCAACTCGATACGTTCGGTCGGAAGTCGATTGAATCCAGCCCGCGAAAAATTTCATGTCGCTCAAGCGCTGAAGCCGACAACGAGTTCCCGACAGTTCGGTCAAATTGGGTTCCTTCATGCTGCCCTCATTAAATTGCGCCACTCGGCGGCTTCCAGTCGGTCCAGACCATCGAGCTTCAATCCCGTCTTATACATGTCCGGAACGATCTTTGACCGAATGCAGTAGCGGACTTCCCCTTTCAATTCCAGCGTCCTTCTCGCGGCGGAAACCTTCAGGGACAAGACGGTGCCACGGGAATAAGCGGACGTTCCCAGAATGCCAGCGCCGTGTTCTGATATGTCGGAAAGAAAAACGCGATTTTCCCCCCACTCCTCTGAATTCACTTCGATAATCCCGCCATCCATTGCAATTCTTGCCTCTTCACTTCGCGGCAAGTATTCAAACTGGCTCGCGACTCTGAAGTGGTATTGAAATGCGCCAGCGTGTTCTGGGGTTGGCGATGGAATTAGGCTCGAGAGACTAGCCGGGAGCTTCAGTTCGGTTTCCGATTTCGCCAAGAGGTCGGCGATGAATCTGGCGTTACACGTTCCGTTGGCCACGTGGAAGACGAACCGATCGCCCAGATTTAGATCCGGATTCGATAGCCTGACGCACAGCAATTTGATCGTGAATGTGTCGATCCATCCACGAAAAACCTCGGAATCAGAAAACCTCTGAAACCTTGCCCTTGTGCCCAAGAAGCCGTGAGTTGAAAACTGCCCCATGTTTTGGCGCCGTACCTCATAATTTCGGCAGGTAACCAGGCTGCCCTCAGGTTAGATAAACTCAATCGAAGAAGATGTCAAAGAAGCCCGCGAGCAACCCGAGCAAAGAATTGGTTCAAGCTCAGGATCAATTCATTTTGGAATGGGGGAAGATGAGCTCGAGCTGGGGCATCAATCGGACCATGGCGCAAATCCACGCGCTGCTCTTCGTCACCGGCATTCCCTGGGATGTGAATGAGATCATGGAGCGGCTGCAGATCAGCCGGGGCAATGCCTCGATTAACCTGAGAGAGCTCATGGATTGGGGGATCGTGCGGCGCTCGCGTCGACCAGGCGACCGAAAAGACACTTACCTCAGCGAAACCGATCCGTACCAAATGTTTATCCGGGTGGTCCGTGAGCGCAAGAGACGGGAAATAGATCCGACCGCAGACGCCATTCGAGAGTGCCTAAGAAAAGTCCCACAACAGGAAAACGATGGCCAGGGTGACACCATGCGCGTCCGCCTTGAGGCATTACTCGAAATCTTCGACTTGGTAGACGCCGCCTACAAGCAGGTGTTTGGACCTGAGCGAGCCCTGGATGAAATGAAGGAGTTGCTCTCCGACGCTAAGGCTCGTTAGTATTCTTGGATTTGGACTTGGCTAAAATCGCGAGTCCCAAGCCCCCGGAAATGAGCGATGCACAGCAGATCGCCAACTTTGCCCAGTTCGAATACGCCTCACCAACAAACGCCAGACCAGAAATGAAAAGGGACATTGTGAATCCGATTCCCGCCAAAGCCCCGACGCCTGACATCTGCCTCCAATCGACGTCGACCGGCAACGCGACAAGTCTTCCCTTAACCGCTAACCATACGCTGAGCAAAATGCCGATTGGCTTGCCAAGTACCAAGCCCAAGATGATTCCCAGTCCAATCGGACTGCGGAGACCCGCCAAACTGGATCCTTCCAATGCAATCCCGGCATTGGCGAATGCGAAAATCGGCATGATTCCAAAACTCACTAGCGGCTGAATCTTGTCCCCAATGCGCTGTAAAGGCATTTGAGCTTTTTCACAAGCGACTTCCAGATCGTGCAAAGCGGCTTGCTGCTCTCCAGTGATAGATGCAGTCATTTGGCCGGGTATGAGATCCTTAAATTCATCGAGCCGACCTTGTGCTTCACGCGCGAATTCCGACGCCTCCAGCTTGACCCGCGCGGGAATACACATTGCCAGCAAAACGCCGGCAACGGTGGCGTGCACTCCAGAGTTGAGGAACAAAAGCCAAACTACCACTCCAGTTAGCAGATACAGCGCCGGATTCCGAACTCCAATCCTGGCAAGGATTACAAGTCCGAGAAGGAGTAGGGCGGCAATCCCCAACGAGCCCCACACAATTCCACCCGAATAAAAAACCGCGATGACCAGTACCGCACCTAAATCGTCGACGATTGCCACGGCCGCTAAGAAAACTTTAAGTGAAGTAGGAATTCGTGAGCCCAACAGACTCAGTGCACCTAAGGCGAAGGCAATATCGGTCGCCATAGGAATTCCCCAGCCATTGGCTGACGGCGTGCCTCTATTCATTGCCGCGAAAATCAAAGCCGGAACAACCATCCCACCGACGGCCCCAACGATCGGCAATACCGCTTGGCGAATATCGGCTAAGTGACCAACCAGCAACTCCCGCTTAATTTCCAAACCGACGGCAAAGAAAAAAACCGCCATTAAGCCATCGTTGATCCAATGGAGAAGGGATAGGGACAAGCTGTATTCTCCGAAACTGAGTCTAACCGGCGTTTCCCAAAGCTGAGAATAGGCTGGAGCGAAAGGTGAGTTGGCCCAAACTACCGCCACGATCGCGACGACCATAAGGAGAATGCCGCTCGATGCTTCTGTCCGCACAA
>DATFHI010000117.1:0-2452 GCA_035248525.1 Fimbriimonadaceae bacterium
GGAGAAAGTCGAACCGCTCTCGACGATCGCTACTGACGCCCTCTTCGAATTGTCCAGAATCAAGAAGTTTAACATCGTGGCATGTCCCACCGACATGATGACGATGGGCGGTGGAATATTCGGAATCAAAGAACCGAAACCCGCTTCGTTTCTTGCGATGACGTTCCCGTACCAGGTGAATGTGACGATCGACAATAGTTGGCTGATTCTTAAGCCCAGCGAGCCCGGATACACCCGAGCGTCGCGGGCAGACCGCGCAGCGCTTGGCGCCTATCTTCGTACAGCTGTCAAGGAAGGCAGACTCAGCCTGGAAAACCGAGCCAACTATGCCTTTCGTGCCGGTGAAGAGGACCAAGGATATACGGCGATGTTCTCGCTAGCGATGCTTGGAGTGGTTGATAAAAACTTTTCATACGGTGGCGACTGGGAGGCCCTAAAGCTCTATGGTTCACTGAGCCCAACTCAGCGGGCAGCCGCAAAGAACGCCACTCCCATTCCCTTCCGACAGCTAAGACCCGAGCAGACCGAGATTTTGCGGCACATGATCTTCGACAACGCCTACTCCCGACTGTCCGTTAACTGGGATCAACAAGATATTGCGGAAGCCAGCAATGGAGAGGAGAACCAGATATTGGGAGGCGGCCTGGAACAGGAAGCCACCGAGTTGTTGCCAAATGGATTTACTGGTCAAGAGATTCTGACCATTACCGATTCGTCCCAACCCCGCTTTTTCGGTAGCCCCGAGAACGAAGGAAATCAAAACATCATCTGGGGCGAACAGGCTTTCGATGAGAATAGCTTGGCCTTCGAACTCTTTCAGCAGGAGAAGCCGGAATTCTTCCCTTGGCGGAATCAGCCGGGCATGGATCGCAAGCCGCCCTCAAAGTATCGGATGGGGAATGAGCGTCGAGTTGCATTCAACTCGAAGCTGACCCGGCGAGCGACGTTGGACATGCAGGTTACAGACAAGTCTTACACCAGCGAGGCGATGGCGCTGGAGAAGCTCCCGGGAGACGTCAAGAAACGAGTTGACGAAGCCCTCGCCCGATACCGCGAGCAATACAAGAACATGAAGCCGTCGGACTTCAACGCGCCGACGCGGGGAAACATTATTCCCCCGCCGCGACGCTAGTTCTTCCAGGTAGCGGTAAACAGATTCGTTTCGCCTTGGACGGAACCGTGCCGGTTGCTTGCCCAAACCAGCTTCTTGCCGTCCCGGGTGAACATGGGAAAGCCGTCGAACTCCGGCGACTTGGTAATCCTCTCGAGTCCAGTCCCGTCGACGTTAATCATCCATAAGTCGAACTCCCGCCCCTTGGGATCGCCGTAGTTCGTGCTGAAAATAATCCGCTTCCCGTCTGGGTGGACGAAGGGAGCGAATGAGGCGCATCCGAGGTTGGTGACTTGTCGTTTGTGGGAACCGTCGGCGTCCATGATCCAAATCTCTAGCTTGGTTGGCCGGACCAGATTCTCCTTCAACAGACTGTGAAAGTCTTGGCGGGCTTGATCATTCTCCAAAAGGTCGCGGCGATAAACGATTTTCTTGGAATCCCAGCTTACGAACGGACCGCCATCATAGCCCTCTTCACTTGTCAGCTGCATCCTATTTGACCCGTCCATATTTGCGCGGAAGATCTCTAGATCCCCGTTCACATTTGCCGTAAACGTCATGAATTTTCCATTTGGCGCAATAGTGGTTTCCGCGACGTACCCTCCGAGTTGGAGGACCTTTTCGAGGCTACCAGTGGGATTGTTGGCAGGCCGGCGGTACAAGGCGAAGTCCGGGTTGACCATCCAAACATACCCCTTGCTCATATCGACCGGCTTTTGAGCGCCCTCGTTCTTTTCATGGGTGCTGCTGAAATAAACCCACTTGCCATCCGGCGTGAAGTAACTACAAGTACATCGACCTTTGCCGGTGCTCATCAGGTGCTTTCCGGACCCGTCGGCATTCATGACGAAGATCTGTTCGTCGGGGAATTCTGGTTGGCGGGTCTGGTAGGTGATCTTCTTGCCGTCAGAGCTCCAATACGCCTCCGCGTTTTGACCACCAAAGGTTAGCTGCCGAACGTTTACAAGGTGCTTTTCATCCGGATTCGCCTCGATCGCGCGGGAATCGGTGGGGGTTTGATAAGCAAGCGCCGACGCAAGCAGAAGGGAAACCATGTCTCATTTTGGTGAATGAGGACCAGTTCACGCTTCTGCAGTCTGACGATCCTATCGCGCAAATGATGGAATCGCCCGCTTCAATTATTGCCAGACGTCTTTTGTCTTTCCGACTTGCTCTGAAATGCTATCAGATCGGGCCCTTAAGACCTGGTTGGTCACCCCGCGATTTTCGATCGGCAGGGCCATCATCAACCGACCAGACTCGGTGATGTAGAACTGGCATGGCTGGACCTTTCCGTTTTGCTCGAGCAACGCAAAGTTTTTAGTCGCCGATTCGCTGGGA
>DATFHI010000118.1:0-7892 GCA_035248525.1 Fimbriimonadaceae bacterium
CTGCTCGCCAGAAAATCCGCCAAATTTTCCGGCGCTGGCCAAGTGGGGCTCCAAGGTTAGGGGACCACTCCAACCCTGATCCCGGAGCCACGACACGGTTTGAGCAATTTGCCCCTCGCCTTCTCCTGCCGGCACAACCCGACCTTCCGATTCGATCGCATCTTTAATATGCAGAGTGTGGAGGTGGGGCAACAGCCATGGAAACCAATCGGGAAATGGCCGAAATCCGATCAAAACGGTATTGGCGAAGTCGAACGCCGCCTTAAAGTTGGGTCCGCCATGGGTTTCAAAAAGCCGCTGAGCCCCTTCGGGAAATGCTCCGTAAAACCGGGCGTCGTTTTCGTGGATGAGCACGACTCCTGCCTGTTCGGCAAGGAAAATCTGCTCCGCCATCCACGCATCGACCGCGGCCCAGGCGTTCTGATAATCGGGCTCCGGCACCTGCGGTGAAAAGATCCGGATGATGTCCGTTCCAGCCAGCTTGGCGCACTGGATTGCACGCTCCAACTTGGCCAACTCCGTTTGCTGATTGGCTGCCGTCAACTCCACCTTATTTACCGGAGAGCCGATGGCTTGGACGTGAAGTCCACGCTCCTCGCACCGCCTTCGCACGTCCAGGATTTCATCATCCGAGAGTTGCAAAACATTGGTGCCGCCCACGCTTCTGAGGTCCAATCCCGGAACATTCAGACTCTCCAAGGTGGCAATCTGCACGTCGAGATCCGGGGAGATTTCATCGGCAAATGCGGACAGACGGACCTGCATCGCCTTACGTTACCCCTGCAATTGGATCAGGCTCTTTTGCCCTGCGCAGGTAGACTGAACAAACTTCACCGACCGCCCGCCACCGTCGCCGAGCGAGCCGAACCCACTTCAGGAGTAAGAATTCAATATGAGTAACAAGCGCGTCTACCTCTTCAGGGAGGGCAATGCCACCATGCGCGATCTCCTCGGCGGAAAAGGAGCGAACCTTGCCGAGATGACCAACATCGGCCTACCTGTCCCCCCCGGATTCACGATCACGACCGAAGTCTGCACGGAGTACTACGAGCAAGGCAAGCGTTTGCCGGTCGGGTTGATGGAAGAGGTAAGAACGGCCGTTGCCGATGTCGAAAAGCAGATGGGCCGAACCTTCGGCGGATCCACCAAGCCCCTCCTGGTATCCGTGCGATCAGGCTCCAAATTCTCCATGCCCGGAATGATGGACACGGTTCTGAACCTTGGACTTAACCCGACTACCGTGCAGGCGCTAATCGAGGAGACCGGAGACGCCCGCTTCGTGTACGACAGTTACCGCCGGTTCATCATGATGTTCTCCGATGTCGCGTTTGGACTGAGCAAGCACACCTTCGACCAGGAGATTTTTCAGAACTACAAGCAGAAAGTTGGAGCTAAGACCGACCTGGATCTGAATGCGGATCAGTTGAAAGAGGTGTCCGAGCAGTTCTTGGCTCACGTGAAGAACAACGCCGGTCGGGAGTTCCCCAACGACGTTTGGGAGCAACTTGAACTCTCAATCGAGGCGGTCTTCAAGAGTTGGAACAATGACCGCGCGATCGTCTACCGCCGAACAGAAAAGATTCCGGACGAGATCGGAACCGCAGTCAACGTTCAATCCATGGTTTATGGCAATGCCGGCGACGACTGTGGAACGGGCGTCGCCTTTACCCGCGACCCCTCGACGGGCGAGCGTTCGCTTTACGGCGAGTATCTGATGAACGCGCAGGGCGAAGACGTGGTTGCGGGCGTTCGTACACCGGTGCCGATCAGCGAGCTGGAAAAGCAGAATCCTGAGGTGTACGCGGAGTTTGTAAAGACCTGCAACACGCTGGAGTCGCATTACAAAGATATGCAGGACCTCGAGTTCACGATCGAGCACGGCAAGTTATACATGTTGCAGTGTCGGGCTGGAAAGCGGACGGGTCCCGCCGCGGTCCGAACCGCGGTGGAGATGGTCAAAGAAGGGCTGATCGATAAGGAGCTCGCCATTCAGCGGGTCACCGGATCGCACCTCGACCAGCTTCTCCACCCTCGCATCGATCCTTCCTCACTAGAGGGCGCAACGTTGCTTGCGACCGGCCTTGCCGCTTCCCCGGGAGCGGCGGTGGGAATCGCCGTATTCGACGCCGATACCGCCGCGACACGTGGAGTTCATGGCGGCGCCGGCGAGAAAGTTATTCTCGTCCGAGATGAAACCAATCCTGACGACGTTCACGGCATGCTCGCCGCCCAGGGAGTTCTTACTGCCCGCGGTGGCAAGACGTCCCATGCGGCAGTTGTGGCCCGCGGGTTTGGAATTCCCTGCGTGGCCGGTGCCGAGGCGATTCAAGTCGATGACCACACTCGCCACTTCAAAGTGAACGGGCACATCGTCAAGGAAGGCGACACGATCACGATGGACGGCTCGACCGGCAATGTTTATTTGGGCGCCTTGAAGCTGATCGCCCCTGAAGTCAGCGGACACTTTAGCGAACTCATGGAGTGGGCGGACGGCATCCGAACCCTCGGAGTTCGCGCCAACGCCGACAATCCGCGCGACGCCAAGCAGGCGCTCGACTTTGGCGCGGAAGGCATCGGTCTTTGCCGCACAGAGCACATGTTCTTCGAATCCGACCGGTTGCCATTGGTGCAGGAGATGATCCTCACCAAAGATGAATCCGTTCGTCAGGCGATGCTGGATAAGCTTCAGGAGATTCAGCAGAGGGACTTTGAGGGAATCTTTGAGGCGATGGAGGGCCTTCCGGTCACGGTTCGGCTGATCGACCCGCCGCTTCATGAATTTTTGCCCTCTTTCGAGACACTCGTACGGGAAACCACGGAGATGAAGACTCGGCTGGGGTTGGTACCGCCGGGAGACGACGGCGCGGCCAAATTGAAGATGCAGTACGAGGAGAAGATGAAGCTCCTGGCGGAGGTCGAAGCGATGCGCGAGCAGAACCCGATGCTCGGTCTGCGCGGCGTGCGGCTCTCCATCATCCTTCCCGGCTTGGTCATCATGCAGACCCGCGCTATTCTCCAGGCGGCGGCGAAGCTGATCAAGGAGGGCAGAAAGGTATTGCCCGAGATCATGATCCCGCTGGTTTCCACCGTGAATGAGCTCAAAGTCGTTCAAGGCCAACTCGAGAGCGAAGCCAAGAAGATCGTCGCCGAGCAGGGAGTGGAGATTCCTTACACCTTCGGCACCATGATCGAGATTCCCCGAGCTGCGTTGACCGCGGGCGAAATCGCGGAGTATGCCCAATTCTTCAGCTTTGGCACCAACGACTTGACGCAAACCACCTTCGGTTACTCGCGAGACGATGCCGAGGGCAAATTCTTGCAGCGGTACGTGGAGCAGAAGATCCTTCCCCGCAACCCGTTTGAGACCATCGACACCATCGGTGTCGGCCGGCTCATGCAGATCGCGGTGGACGAGGGACGCAAGTCACGTGAGGGCCTCAAGTGCGGCATCTGTGGCGAACATGGCGGCGATCCGGAGTCGATCGACTTCTGTCAGCAGGTTGGTTTGGACTATGTGAGTTGCTCGCCCTTCCGAGTTCCAATTGCCCGGTTGGCGGCGGCCCAGGCGGCCCTTCGACACCATTCCAAAGCGGTCGTCACGCTAGACAAGTAAGTTCGGCTGTTTGATGGTCCGGGGCTGCTCGGACCATAAACTGTCATTATCTGACACCTGGCGTGTTACTATGTCAGTGGGTGACTGGGATGTGCATCCCGGAGTGGAATCCCATGATGAACTTACTTTGCCTTGCAATAGCCGCGACTCAGCTAGCTTCGGAATTCATGCCGTGGCAGACTAAGAGTATTCCATTTACCGAGCAATGCGTTTCTGATAGCTACACTATTTGCGTGCCGCTGGCGCATAAAGGAAGAACCGAGCGCACGGAACTAACTGGACAACCGAAAACAACCTTTCACGTCGAAGAGGTGAGAGTCTTGGCTTCCAACCACTGGAAAGCCGGTTCAGTTGTGCATGTGCTCATCCCCTGGCCCTCACCCGTAGAACCATTTGCGCAGCTTCCATTGGGAAAACAAATTTTACTTATTGGCTCGATACCTAGCAATGGAAAGCTCTTCAGGCCAATCGCTGATCAGTGCACTGAGGGATTTAAAATCTGGCTGCGCGTCGATGGTCGGCTTGAGTATATGGCCCAAGAAAATGAAATGTTGGGGCTAGTTTGGTTTCCAACTAGGGCCACTGCAATTCCATCGGAACGAGAACCAGATTGGCAATTTATATCTTCGCTTGCAACGGCTCTCAGAACGAGTTCCACCGCAGAAGTGGAAGTTATTGCTGATTATATTTGGTTTATTTTGCCCCCGGGAGCGAATGCATACGAACTTGGGGCTGGACATACATTCGATCGATTTGCAAATTTGCTATCCGGTGCGATTGCTAAGCACAAACCATATGATCAAACTCTTATTTACTTCGCCTTGAATAAGCGCAGCTACTTTGGCACATGGGACCTGTACTATCGTGCTGTCCGAGCCTCTGCAACCGATGAGAAAGCGTTCCCGAATGGGGTTCCGGAGCCTCGCTATTGGGAAAATATTGGTGTTAATCCACAAGTACCCAAAGGTTTCAAGCACGACGAATACCCTCCGGCAGAGACTGCTCGAATTCTAGCTTCCTCTCGTAATCCTAGAATTAGCAAGTTTCTGCTGAAGAACTTCTGGCCTGAACCTAGCCGAACCGAGCAGAAAATTCTGCGACCGGTGCTCGACGACCCAGATGCAGAAGTACGTTACTTGCTTGCTCTTCTCCTTGCCAGATGGAACTCTGACCCCGATCATGCCCCGAAACCCAAGCGCGTAATCCCAGCAAAAAATGGCAGTGATCAATTCGAATATCCCGAACTTGACGGCGTCATCGCTTACTGGAAGCAGAAGCTCGGTTCCTCCTAGGCGATTGTTTCTAGCAGCAGAATGTCGTATCTGCGAGGTTCAAATCACCGTTACGATACTAGGTCATTTAATAGTCGAATCATTGAATGCACTCGCATGATGAATTTACTTTGCCTTGCATTAGCCTCGACTCAGGTTGCGCCGCTATCTATGCCTTGGCAAGATCAAAGCATCCCGTTCAGCGAGAAGTGCGTCACTGACAGCTACACCATTTGCGTACCGATTGCACACAATGGGGTAACTGAACGCCCAAGGCTATCCGATAAATCGAAGACCAAGTTTCATGTGGACCAAGTCCGGGTCATCGATTCCAACTATTGGAAAAAGGGTGCTACGATCGACGTTCTTATTCCTTGGCGAAGAATCGACTATCCCGCCGCTTCTCTACCCCTCCGCCAGCAAATTCTGCTCGTCGGGTCGGTACCAATTCGAAGCAAATTGCTTCAACCCATCGCCGACCAATCCAAGGAAGGCGACAAGATTTGGATTCGAGTGGACGGATATACGGAATATCCAGCCGGACAAAATGAGATGTTGGGCCTCGTGTGGTTTCTGACTAGCGCCAATAGCCTAGCTCGGGAAAAAGAACCAGATTGGCAGTTCCTGACGACTCTGGCAACGACCCTAAAGGCTAGTCACACAGCCCAGGTGGAGTTTATATCGGATTATTTGTGGACGGTTCTGCCGCCCGGCGTTGGCAGACATTCACTTGCATTCGGACAACCGTTCGACCGTTTCGCCAATCTCTTTTCGCAAGCAGTTACTCAACATAAACCGTATGACCGGGCCCTTATTTACTTGGCATTAAACAAGCGACACTACTACGGCTCCGCGGACCTCTATATTAAGAATGTTCGCGCCTCCATTACCGATCCTGGTGCGTTTCCTCATGGCGTGCCTGATACTGAATTTTATGAGGATCCAGTGAACACGAATTGGTTACCAAAAGGTTTTAAGCATGATGTGTATCCAGCGTCAGATACGGCCAAATTGTTAGCGCGATCCGGCAATCCTCGTGTTAGCAGTTATTTGATCAGGACTTTCTGGCCTTCTCCTAACGTGCGGGAGCAAAGAAGCTTGCGACCCCTTCTCGACGATCCCGATGCCGAAGTGCGGTATCAACTGACTCTTCAACTGGCCAAATGGAATTCGGATTCGGAACACATTCCAACGCGCCAGCGGATAGTCGAACCCGATCAGCGGTCCGAACGAGTGGAGTATCCGGGACTTGACAAGGTCGTCGCGTATTGGAAGCAAAAGCTGGGTACCTAGCCCCTACCCAAAGCAAATTGACTGAGTCGGTATCCTAAAGGTCCGCAACGTGGCGGCTTGGGACCGCTCATGCACCAGCCTACCGACGACCTTCGCATTCGCCAAATCCGGCCGCTGATTCCGCCCGCGATCCTGCAGGAAGAGATTCCGATCGACGATCAGATCGCAACCCAGGTGGACACAACCCGCAAACAGATCGCCGATATCTTGCACGGTCGCAGCCGCCGGTTGGTTGCGATAGTGGGGCCATGCTCCATCCACGATCCTCGCGCGGCGGTCGACTACGCGGGTCGTCTCAAAGAGATCGCCGACGACGTGTCCGACCAAATTCTCGTCGTCATGCGGACCTACTTCGAGAAGCCCCGTACCAGCGTCGGTTGGAAGGGGCTCATCAACGATCCCGACCTCAACGAGAGCTTCCACATCAATAAGGGGCTGCGACTGGCAAGGCGGGTGTTGGTAGATTGCAATGTGCTCGGATTGCCCACCGGATCGGAGTATCTGGACACCCAAATCCCTCAGCACATCTCCGACGTCACTTCATGGGTTGCGATCGGCGCCCGGACAACCGAGAGCCAGGTTCACCGGGAGCTAGCGAGCGGACTTTCGATGCCGGTTGGATTCAAAAACAATACCGAAGGCAATGTCCAAGTTGCGGTGGACGCGGTTGTGGCGGCCCGAAACCGACACTGGTTCCCTGGCGTCACCAAGCAAGCGATTGCGGCGATTCTGGAGACCCAGGGAAATGAAGATTGCCACATCATTTTGCGCGGCGGGTCAAGAACCGGCCCGAATTTCGAGGCGGAATCAGTCCAAAAGGCGGTGGAACGGTTGCGTAATCAGGGACTCCCCGCGAAGGTCATGATCGACTGCAGTCATGGCAACAGCAGGAAAGATTTCCGGCAGCAACCCGTGGTGCTTGCCAGCGTGGCCGAACAGTTGAAGTCCGGATCAGAAAGCATTCTCGGGGTCATGATCGAGAGCAACATTGTTGAGGGCAGGCAGGATTTTGGCCCGGACGCGATCTATGGCCAAAGCGTCACCGACGGCTGCGTTTCCATCGAGCAGACCCGCACGATGCTGGAGTCCTTGGCGGAAATGGTCAATCGCTAGCCTGGACGCCTTCTGGTCGCTCGATTTGCAACGCCAGAACGACCAGTAAAGTCAAGGTGAAAAGCAAGCTGACGTATCTTTGCCAGCCAGGCAGAGTCTCCCAACAGGCGTAGCTGCCGAACGCGATCGTAGCGAGTCCGCCAAACAGCAGTCCAGCCGCCAGGGCAGACTTCTTTCGAAGCCAGAATGCAAGGAGAAGCGCGACGATTCCCATCGGGAACGTCACATAAAATGCGAATTCATTGAAGGCTGCCGAAGCTTTTTCGAACTTTTCCCGCTTGGTTCTCGCATCTGCTTCGGCCGTCTTCCGCTCCGCCGCAGTTTTCGGCTGAGGCGGATAATATTCGTAATAATCCATCGGCTCTGGCGGTTGCCGAAAGATTTGCACGGTCATGTTGGCTAGAAGCGGAAACAGGAGGCCAATTGCAAGCGCCAATCCAACCTTAACTGCATTCATTTGAATTCAAAGCTCAAAATCACGGCTTTTTGGCCAACTTGTCTTTGAACCACGCCACCAATCGCGGAAGCGCAGGAACAAGCGTTTTTTCATCGTGACCGCCTCCCTTCACCACCATCAAGTCGTTTACGACTCCGGCCTTCTT
>DATFHI010000119.1:0-7354 GCA_035248525.1 Fimbriimonadaceae bacterium
CTTCCTTGGTTAATCCACCTACCGGCACGATGCCGACCTGAGTGTTCGGGCGAATGGTGGGAACGAACCGGGCAGCGGTAATAGACAACGCAACCCCGATCCCGCTTAAAACAAGCATTCCCCCGAGAAAAACTTTCTTCATCCTTGATTAATTCGACGCGTTCTAAGCCGCGTTTGACCTTTAACTTTAAATTATGTCATTAACGGACGCTGTTCTTTATTAAAAAGCCCAGAATTGTGCGCAAATTGAGCGATTCGGCCAGCGGTACACTCCGTGCATGCCTAAACTCGTGTGGCTCAACGGCGAGGTCATGCCTCTCGAATCTGCGACGACTTCGGTCGCCGACCATGCGCACCTTTACGGTGACGGATTGTTCGAAGGCATCCGAATCTACTCCTCCAAGGTGTTCAAGCTCGACGAGCATCTCCGCCGCTTATTCCACGGCATTGCCTATTTGGGCTACGAAATGCACATCACGTTCGACGAGCTGCGGGCTATCGTTCTGGACGTCTGCCGCCAGGCGGGCATCGAGAATGGCTATATACGTCTGAACGTTACTCGCGGCACCGGGTTGGGCCTCGATCCCAAAAACATCAACCGGACCCCGAACGTGATGATCATGGTCAACACGCTGGCTTTGTATTCCGCGGAAGCCTACGAGACCGGTCTGCATGTCGTTACGAGCTCCTTCCGCGTGATTCCGGCGGACAGCTTGGACCCTAGGGTGAAGTGCATTGGCCGCTACGCCAACAACATTCTTGCCAAGCAAGAGGGCAATCGAATGAATGCCGGAGAAGCACTGATGCTGAACCACCAAGGCTACATTGCCGAGTGCACGGGCGATAACCTGTTCCTGATCCGAGAAGGCGTGATTTACACCCCAAATCCCGCGTCTGGGATTCTGCAAGGCATCACTCGCGACACGGTGATCCAGCTGGCACGAGACGCCGGCCACACCGTCGTGGAAGGATTCCTCACGCCCATGGACGTCTACATGGCGGAAGAGGCGTTCTTGACCGGAACGGCGGCGGAAGTGATTCCGATGATTTCTCTCGACGGACGGAAAATCGGATGCGGAACTCCGGGGATGGTCACGATCGACTTGATCAAACGGTTCCGCGAGCACACCCAGACCGGCGTTCCGTTTTGACCGAGCGCTGTTCGAACTGCGGCCGGGATGCAAATTTTCTGGCAAAGCGCCACAACACTGAGCAGGCGCTCTGCCCGGCATGCCTATCAGTTTTCGTTCCTGGACTCCACCTCGTCGAGCTGACTGCGAACCTGGCGGTGAACAAACCGCGGCATTCCGTATGTCCACACTGTAAGACAGAGGCGCAGCGAGCCATCGCCACCGGGTTGGTTGGATGTCCGCTGTGTTATGAATCCTTGGGCGACGCTACTCTCCGCGCTTTCGGTATAACTCGCGGTAGCTGGCAGTTGCCTTCGTTTTGATGAAGTTATGAGGAATATCTGGAAACTCGGGTCTCGAATCGGCATTCTCTTTCTCGTTGCTCTCGCGGTGTTTGCGTGCGGTGGCGGAGGAGGAGGCAGAAGCTTCAACCAGCCTCGATTGGTCTATTTGAATGGATCGCCGGATGCCGGGAACCTCACGTTCACGATCGATTCCCAAGAACGAACGACGGGGCTTGTTTACCCAGCCGCATCCCCCCTCGACGAAATTCCCGCGAGCGGATATGACTTGGCCGTTCGTCAGGACGGCGATAATCCCGATCTCGACGCAATCGCCGCATCTCTGGAAAACGAGAAGGAGTATCTGGTTTCCGCCGTCGGATTGATGAATTTCGGTGGTGACTTCTTCAAGCGGCTGCGACTTACGATTTTTGAAATTAACCTCACGCCACCAAACGGCAACCGTTCCCGAATCTATTTCGTGCACGGGTTCGTCCGCGATACCGGATTCGACACGCCAAATCTGGACCTCCGTAACCCCGGCGAAACACCCCAATACAAGATCGAGAACGTGGCCTTCGGTTCGGTTGGCACGACGGACATCGACTCGTCCACGCAGACTTTTGTGGCGCGCGTGAACGGATCGGATGTGGTCTTTGCCACTGCCACCGGTACCTTCGATCCGGGCGGCATTTACGTGGCCCTGGTATCGGGTCAGGAAAATGGAGTTGGCGCGATGGCGCCTGCACTCACCTTCATTAAAATTGCCTAATCCTTTTCTTTAGGCAAAAAATCTCCGGTCAGTGTTAAACTAGCTACCCGCGCATCTTTTGGAAGATGGCGTCCGTCTTCTCTATGCCTAATGACGCACTGCGAGATTCACTGGCCGAAAAGCGCTGGCTCAATGCCCTTGGAAAGGGCGATCCATCTGCGCTTGGCGGTCTGTATGAAATGTATGGTGAGCGAATTTTTCGATACACCTTTCGCATGCTCGGCAACCGCACGGATGCGGAAGACGCAACCGCAGAGACGTTCCTGCGAGTGCTCCGTCGATCGACGGAGTTGCGTGCCGATGGCGCATTCAGGACCTGGTTATTCCGGATTGCCCGGAACCTATGCATCGACAAAATGCGGCAGCACAAACTTATGGAGCTGCCCTCAGACGCGCATTATTCAGGTTCGGAGGAGCGTGCCACGTTGAGAGTAACCGTTCAACAAGCCCTCTCCGACCTGCCGATAGAGTATAGAGAGCCGCTGGTCCTTTGCGATTTAGAGGAAATGGCGGCCCGAGAAGCGGCGGAGATTTTGCACATCAGCGTTCCTGCGCTGAAGTCAAGGCTTTACAGAGGACGTAGAGCCCTTCGTGACAAGCTGGGTGGAACCCTAGAGAGGACGTCGTGAATAACGAACTGTATAGCAAATTAGTAGACCTGTACGCGGGCAATGAGTTGCCCGCCGAACTTGAAGACCAGATGGAATTGGCGGCCGCCGGAAACGCTGGCCTGAACCATGATATGACTACGCTTCGGCGAGTTGTGGATGCCCTTCACAATTTGGAAGATCCCGAATACACCGAGGAGTCGTATCACCGAATTCTAATGAAACTCTATTCGCGAGGCGTGGATATCCAGCCGCGCGAACCAGTGTCATCGCATTTCCAATACAACTTGCCCCTCCAAGGGTAAGACCGTAATTGGTAATTCGTAAGTGGTCATTCGATGGACCTTGGATCCGTTTGATCCGAGGTCGATCGACCACTGCCGAGCCGCCATTTACGAATTACGAACTACAATTTACGAAGTACAACCATGAAGCTCGACTGCCCAAGAAAAGAGTTCAATGATGCCGTTACGATGGCTTCAAACGCCTCCAGCGTACGCACGTCCGTCAACATCCTGCAGTTTCTTAAAGTTGAAGCGACCGACAGCGGTATGCGCGTGTTGGGTTGCGACGGAGAAATGTGGGTCGAGCGCAACGTCGCTTGCATGGTGACCGAACCTGGAGCCGTTTGTCTCCAGGGAAATCTTCTCACCCAATTGGTCGGCTCGTTACCGGATGGTGACCTCCAGGTAGAGACTCTCGACGGCCATGGGGCAATGCTCAAGCAGGGCGCTTCTGAATACCGACTTCAAACCCTGGACGCCGCCGACTTTCCCGAGCCCCCCAACTTTGGCGGAGAGGGCGAATTGACCCTTCCCATGGGCGTTTTACGAGAGGCAGTGGATTCCGTTATCTACGCCGTCTCCACCGACACCCACCGACAGATTCTTACCGGCGTTCTTTTCAACTACGATGGCAGCTCTTTGACTCTCGTCGCCACCGACTCTCACCGCCTCGCAGTGAAGAAGCTGGAACAGCCCGGGATCGGAAACGGCATCACCGTCGTCATCCCGGAAAAGGCGCTCAAGGCAATCAAGTCCCTGCCGGTTTCTGACGAGGAGAACGTCACGATTAAATTCGGCGGTGGACGATTGGGCGTCGAGGCCGGAGGCGCGAAAGTGGTCTCCCAATTGCTCGCCGGGGCATATCCCAATTGGGAGCGTGTGGTGCCCAGCGAATCCACCCGTACTTGGAGTGTCGAAGTCGACCAGTTGGCGGAGAAAGTGAAGCGAACCATGATCTTGGCTCGTGACAATGCGAATCGCGTCCGGTTCCGAGGCGCGGAAGATCAGATACTGATCGCTGCACGGTCTGAGGAAAAAGGTGAAGCCAAAGAAGAACTCGCGATGGTGGCCAACAATGGCGACGTCGAGATCGCTTTCAATGGCAAGTACGTGCAGGATGCGTTGTCCCAGATCAAGGGTCAAGGGGTGAAGATCGAAATGACGGAAAGCTCCCGGCCGGCGATCTTCCGGCCAGCAGACGCCGACAACGACTATTTCTGCGTGATTATGCCAATGGCCTTGGCGTAAGCATCGCAGCTAATTACCGTTCCGACAATGGTCGCAGCCACAGGTTGCGGCCATTTTCATATTGAGCAGGTGAAAACCCACAAAGCAAAGTCCGCCTGCAACAGAAAAGAATGTGCTGAGCTTCGAATTTTCGTGCGGGAGGATGAAGTGTCCGACCACCACGGATACAAGGCCAATCGTAAACACCACCGCCGGCAAGAACGAGTGATGCACTTTCCGTCCGTGGTAAATCGCCACTGAAGCAATTGTCACGGCAACTCCCAAAAAGGCGGCATCCGCCACCGGACTGCCCATAAAGCCTAATCCCGCATAAGACAGCAGGCCAAGGGCCAAGCCGGTGATCACGCAATGGACCGCGCAAACCGCACTCGCAATTGCTCCCACTCGGTCGATGCTACTCACAGCATTACTATACCCTAGGAGGGTACTTCCCAAACAATTTGTGCGAGAAACTTGTGTCATGGCGCGTTTCGTTTTACAATAGTCGAACGAATGGATGATTTCGCGCCGGTACGGCTTAAAGACGTCACTTTGGAATGCGTCTTCCACGCTTTAGGCGACCAGATGCGGCTCCGCATTTTCTGCAAATTGTTGCGGGAAGGGGAAATGTCTTGCAAGAGCATCTGCGACCACACGCCCAAGTCGACCTTGAGCCACCATTTCCGAGTTATGCGCCTGTGTGGGCTACTTAAGACGCGGTTTGTGGGGACGGCAAGGATGATCAGCGTGCCAGAGGCGGAGTTGAACGCCCGATTTCCGGGCTTGATTCCTTTGATTCTTGAGGAGTATCAAGATTTGGCGCGCTCGAGAGGACTCGAACCTCCGACCCTCAGCTCCGCAAGCTGATGCTCTATCCACTGAGCTACGAGCGCGTGCGGTTCGAAATTATACCTGCAGGAGACTAAAAGACCGGGCTTAGACGTCCCACGACCGGACCTGGCCATCGGCGCAACCCGCCACGATGCGCTTTCCGTCCGCACTGAACGCAAGGCTGAGAACCGAGGACTCGCTGACGTCGATGTCTCGCACGCCTTGGCACTCCAGATTGATCAGCCTGATTCTCGTTTTTTCACCGCTGGCGAGCAGCCGATCCACTGGGCTCATTGCCAAGCAGGGCAAGCCTCGGCCGGACGGCAGTTGGCAAATACGCTGGAACTGGTCGATGTCGTAGATGGTCAGCGTGTGCAGCTCTCGAGTAACAATCAACGGTTCGGTCAACGACGCCGCCATTGTAAACACCTTGTTTTCGAGTCTCCATCGGTGGACCCGCTCGCCGTTCTCTGCATTCCAAACGCACAGATTGAACGCATCTACGCCAACCAACGCCTTGCCTTTGGGCGAGAAGGCAATTCGCCGGGGAGCATAGTTTTCCGACTTGCGCCACTGCACTTCACCACCGGGAGTGAAGGTAGCGATCGACCCGTAATCGAACGATGCGGCCAAGGTTCCATTTGGGGAGACGGCCAGGGCCTGGGGCGAGACGATCAAGAATCCAAAAAAGCGCGGCGGACGGTGGTACCAAATTAACTCGCTGGTTTCGCAGGAATAAGCGTTAACGGTGTCGGATGCGGCGACAAAGAGAAGCTTCTCATCGACTGAAAATTCTAGACCCCGAATGTTCTCCGTCGGTCGGATCTTTTCGTCGTGGCTGTGGGGGTCGATGGCGGCGACGAGCTGGTCCCCATCCCAAATTTTCACCTGGAGTTCGGTGTCGCCCGTAGCCATGAACCGGCCCGACGGCGAGAACCGCACCATCTTGATCGGCGCGGGCACTGCGCTGAATGATTCTTCGTAAGCGGCCGGGAGCGTAGTAGTCATAACTTATTTTCATTCTAAGCTACTTTCAGTCTTGATGCGTAAGTTCCACGTTGTACCAATCCAGACGGACCGATTTCTCCCACGCATCTGTAACCCTTTCCGGCACGTTCCTTTGAAGCCCGCTTTTCAGGTGATTCAAAGTTGGATCGCTGGGTTTCACTCGGAGCGCGGTTTCCACCGCTTCCAGCGCTTCTTCGTACCTTTGCAAATGGTCGAGCGATTGCGCGAGCCATGTACCTGCCCGCCAAAGTTTGGGATCGAGAGTAACCGCAACTTTCAGGGGCTTGATGGCCCGTTCATAGTCGGCTTCATACATGTACGTCAGCCCCAAATAGGCATGGACTTTTGCGGCGTTGGGCTGTCGAGAAAGGAAGCCCTGCGCAAGCTTACGCGCTTCCTGCCAATTCCCACGTTTAAGCATGTTTTCGATATCACTAATCATGCTGCCCAATAGTTCTTACGTCCAATCCGGCTCCAAGTTTCTGGGGCAACCTTCAATTCCAGGCAAATCTACCGATACAACCAATAGGCCGGACTTGCGCCAAAACACATGTCGACGATTCAGAAACTGTTGAAACACACCGACCTCCTGGTGGGAATGGGACTGCTCACCATCGTCGGAATGTTAATCCTGCCCCTTCCCCACTGGATGTTGGATATGGGGCTCGTGGTCGCCATCGGTTCGGCGGTCATCATCCTGCTGACCTCGGTCAACATCAGCGATCCTCTGCAGTTCAGCGTCTTTCCCAGCCTCCTGCTCCTCACCACGCTCTTCCGGCTTGCATTGAGTATCGCGGCGACAAAGCTGATCCTTGGAACCGGGGATGGCGGACACGTGATCGAAACATTTGGCCGCTTTGTCATGGGCGGCGATTTCGTCGTCGGCATCGTCGCATTTCTCATCCTCGTGATCGTCAACTTCGTCGTTATCACCAATGGCGCGGGCCGTGTTTCCGAAGTGGTAGCCAGGTTCACCTTGGATGCAATGCCGGGCAAACAGATGGCGATCGACGCCGACCTCGCGGCGGGCCTGATCGACGAAGACGGCGCCAAGCTGCGCCGGAAGCAGATTAAGCAAGAGGCCGACTTTTATGGCGCAATGGATGGTGCGAGCAAATTCGTCAAGGGCGATGCCATCGCTTCCATCCTTATCATTGCCGTCAACATCGCGGGAGGCTTCGTCGTTGGCATCATGAAGGGCCAAGGCGATGCG
>DATFHI010000120.1:0-11593 GCA_035248525.1 Fimbriimonadaceae bacterium
CGACGCGGGACTTCCCCTGGATCGGGTTTTGCAGGTCGTTGCCGAGCAATCGGAGAGCGAGACTCTCCAAGATGTGGCCCTGGATGCGCTCGATCAGGTTCGAAAAGGTAGCCCGGTAAGCGAAGCGCTCGCCCGACATCCAAAGCTCTTCCCGGACGTTTTCACCCAGACCTTGCGGGCGGGTGAGGCGAGTGGCCAATTCGCGGATGTTGCGGGCAAGTTGGCGGAGTTTCAGGAGAAAGAGGTCACTCGGCGTAGCCAGATCGTCTCAGCGATGATCTACCCCGGCGTTCTGACATTCACCGCGGTAAGCGTGGTTATCTTTTTGATCACGTTTGTAATGCCCCGACTGGCGCCGGTCTTCAAGGACTTGGGAAGCGACCTGCCCGTTACCACTAAGATGCTACTTGGAGCAACTGACTTCATTACGAACAACGGATTGCTGATTCTTGGGGTGTTGGTCGGCATTATCATCGGCTACCGAGCGTGGGTTGCCACGGATGCCGGGGCGATTGTCCGAGACCGGGCAATCTTCCGGATGCCACTTTTGGGACCGGTCATTCGCAAGGCGACGGTTTCCCGGTTTTCTCGAGTTCTGGGCACGCTGGTTTTTGGTGGCGTTCCAATTCTCGAAGCAATTCGGATCGCCGGGCTGTCGAGCGGCAACCGTGTATTCCGGGCGAGTAGCGAATTGGTGGAGCAGGAGGTCCGAGAAGGAAAGCCGATTGCCGAAGCGATGCGCGATGCTGGAGACTTTCCGCCCGTGCTGACTCACATGGTGGCGATTGGTGAGGAAACAGGCGACTTGCCAAAAATGCTCGGCCGAGTCTCGGAAAGCTTAGATTTTGAAGTGGATAACGGCATGCGCCGTTTGACGGCTCTTGTAGAACCTATCATCGTGCTTGTGATGGGCACGTTCGTAGGATTTGTCGTTCTCAGTGTGCTACTGCCGATTTTCGCCGCGCAGAGCGCGGTGAAGTAAGGGGGAAGGAGATTTCCAGCATCATAAAATGAAGTCAAAAATGAACATTCGCAAAAACGGACGTCGCGGCTTTACGCTTATCGAACTCGTTGTCGTCATCTTGATCCTGGCGATCTTGGCGGCGCTTATCATTCCCCGCGTAGTGGGACGAACCGATGACGCCAAGCGGTCCAAGGCAGCTTCCGACATCGCGACTCTGCGTAGCCAAGTGCAACTTTTCAAGTCCGACGTTGGCGATTACCCGCAGTCACTTATGGACCTACGCACCCGGCCCTCCGAGGGAGCCGACGGCTGGCGTGGACCGTATTTAGACAAGGAACTCCCGACCGACCCATGGGGCAATGAGTATGACTACCAAGTCTCCAGCAGCGGCGATGAATTCACAATCATCTCCTACGGTCAGGATGGCGCTCCGGGCGGAGACGGAAATAACGCAGACATTGGCGAAGAAATCACCGAGAACGAATAAAGCATTCACGCTGATCGAGATGACCATCGTGATCACGGTGTTGGCGATTTTCGCCGCCGTGATCATGCCCAATCTCTTTAGTGAAAGCCGGAGTCGAGACGCGCGGCAATTCTTTTCCAAAGCGCGCAATTTGATGCTGGAAGCCAGGTCTCGGGCAATTGGCGATGGGGCTGCCCGATCGGTTCGTGTTGATGAATCCGGCGCTCGGCTGGTGGTGGAAAAAGTCGATGCGGAATCGGGCGACGTGACCGAGGAAAAGACGCTGGCGATGCCCGATGGGGTGACCGGCAGCACTTATCGAATGCAGAAGCAGGAGAGCAACTCATCCGAGTGGTATGTCCGCTTTTATGGCGATGGCCGAGCTCGAGGCGGCGCGGTTTCGTTCGACTCGGCAGGCCGCAAGTACAGCATCATCGTCGAAGACACCGGTGCGGTCAAGCGTGTGGAGGGCGATTTGCCGGCAATCGAAGAGGACACCTGGGATGCTGGGGGTTACGAGCAGCGTGTCTAAACTCCTTGCCTCTTCCTCGATCCGCCGCAGCAAGCGAAAAGGTTTCAGCCTTATCGAAGCCGTTGCAGCGGTTGCGTTGGTGGGCATTGGGGTAGCGAGCGCAATGGGCGGCTTGGCGGCAATGGCCAAGACCGACCGGCAGTTAGTCGAGCGTGAGGCAATGCAGAAGCTTGCCGTGCAAAAGTACGACGAAATCATCTCCACAGGTCAGATCGACACCGCAGAATTGAGCGGCGACTTTTCCGAGCAAAACAATGACGACTACGAGTGGAGCGCCACTGTCGAGCCCAGCGGTGAAGAGAATCTCGAAATTCTGTCCGTCACAGTCACCAAAGTAGGGGATCCGGATGGTCCTCAATCTTCAGTCGATGGCATGCTGTTCCGACCACCCATCCAGGGAGGCGCCCCGCAGTGAGATCACGAAGGATAAGGGGCGTTTCGTTGGTTGAGATGGTGATTGCGGCGGCGATCACCGCGATCCTCACTGCCGCGGTCACCCGGGCATTCGTGGCAGGTATCACGTACGAAACCAGCATTACCGACGCTCGTGCCCGACAGGAAGCCAAGGACGAGGTCGACCTTAAGCTTAGGAACCTGTTTCAACACGCATATCTGTCGCCTGACGACACCAATACCGACACATTTTTCATTGGGGGATCGGCCGGCGATTCTGGTATAGATGCGGGCGCAGCGGATACGGTCCAGTTCACCGTCCAGGGTTTTCGCCCCGCCAGCGCAAGTGTCGAGAGCGAAGACGACTTTGAGACCCAAAACGAAAGCATCGGACCGCAGGGCGGAATCGCGGAAATCAGCCTGTCCACGACTGCGGTCGGTGACGCTGGAACTCGACAAGGACTCTTTATCCGCACGCAACGACCGTCGGACAGTGAACCAAGTCAGGGCGGTACGGAAACCGTTTTAGAGGAATCCATCCGATCTATTCAATTTGAGTTTTGGGATGGGACGACCTGGCAGCCCACATGGTCGACTCTCGTCGGCGCAGAGAAGCGGCTTCCAGCCGCGGTAAAGATTACTTACACACGCGATGGCGAGAATGAAGACACCGAGCATGTCATCTATGCGCGCATTCCAACCAGCGACGTAACCGCGGATGATCCGGCAGATCAGACCGCGCCGGGAGGCACGCCTTGAGACGCACCAAACAGGCTGGGGGCGTGTTTGTTATCGCGCTAGCCGTAATTGCCGGACTAGTATCGATTTTGGCCCTCACCGCCGCGAGTCAGCAGGCGGCAAACAAGACGCAGATTCGGCGAATGGAGTTGCGCCGGGCGCGACTGATGGCAGAAGCGGGAATTCAGCGGGCGCTGGCGGAGTTGCAAGATCAACCTGACTCCCCGACTACCATCAGCGATGACTGGTCTCAACTCGGCCAAACGGGCGGGGAGGAGTTTGAACTAGGTAACGGCACGTTCCGGGTTCAAGTAATCGATTGTGCAGGCAAAGTCAATCTCAACACGGCAACGCAGGGTCAGTTAGAATTGCTTCCGCTGGATCCGGAGCAGGTAGACGCGATTTTGGACTGGCGCGAAGCCACTCGGCAACCTCGGCCCGACGGTGCGAAGGACGAGTTCTATAACCAATTAGTCAACCCGTACAACACCAAGTTGGGAGCCTTTCAGTCGGTCGATGAGCTCTTGCTCGTAAAGGGCATTACCGCGCGGGATATTTACACCGTGCGGACGGATGTTCAGAGGACGAACCAGCCGACTCGTACGAACACCGGTGAAGCGGTGGAATTGCCGTTGGATGAACTATTAACGGTGGACTCGACGAGCCAAGCTGTCTCCGGTACGGGCCAAGCCAAGTTAAACCTGAACACCGTCAACCAATTCCAACAGATCATGACCAGAGCCGGTGTAACCCAGGCGGTCGCTCAAGCGATTATTCAAAACCGGCCCAACGGTGGGTACACCGACATCGGACAAGTTTTGGCTACGCCGCAGGTGACACTTATCACCGCTCGGTCCATCCTCAATAGCTGTACCGTCGGCGGGCAAAACCAGGCCGGGAAAATAAACATCAATACGGCTCCCGAAGAGGTACTGCTGACCATACCGGACCTACCGCAAGATGCCGCGAGCGGCATCGTTAGTAGGCAAAGTGCCGGTTTCACTGAACTTGGGGACCTTCTGGACGTCCCTGGAATGAATAACCTTGCCGTTCTGCAACAGGCGGCGGGGTATTTCGAAGTCAATTCGCAACGGTTTTTGGTTAGAGTGCTGGGGAAGGCGGGAGCGACGCGCATCGCCCTTCAAGCCACCATCGCCCTTGAAAATGGCACGCCAAAAATCATTCGCATCGAAGAGCCTCCGTATGACAACATCCTCGAAATTTGGGGCTGGGAGCCTGACCCAGTTGCCACTACGACCTTGAAAGGAGCCCAATGAGCAAGGAAGCGCCCACAAAGATAATTGAATGGTCTCCCAACGAGGCCATTGCTTATGATTCGATAACTGGACAATTCACCCGAGCCGCCAACTTGGTGGATTTGGGGCAAATTTCGGGTACTGGACCAGTGGTCGCCGCCGTTTCTCGGAGATCGACTTTCGTCAAGGCAGTTCGTGTACCGAATGCGGGCGCGGCCGAGATCGATCTGATCCTCAGAACTCAAATGGCGACGATGTTTCCGGTGCCATTGCATGAGTTGGCTTACTCCTTCAAGTTAGTCGACGATATAAACGAAGACGGTCGCCTTGCCATCGTTGCCGCGATGCGTGAAACCGACCTCCTAACCCTCTTGGCCGATGCCAAATCAGCCGGATTTCGAGTACTTCGCGTCGTGCCATCGGCAATAGGTTCCGTTGCGCTGGCGGAATCGATAGAAGCGCCGAATGCGGCAGTAGTTCAGGAAACCACCGAAGGGCTGGCGATCGACTTGATTGCTGGAGGCACGCTTCGGTACAGCCGAGTTGCGCCCATGCCCGCAAATCCCGATCTGATCGAGTCTGAGGTAACGAGGTCGTTCCAAGCAGTCGGGCTTCCCTGCGCTCCCACCCTGGCCGCCGGTGGATTCCCATTTGCCGAGGCCGAGTTAAAGAGTCAAACTCCGACCCTGAAAGCTCTCATCGAGTATCCCCTGGATAAGCTCGGCATATCGCTGGAAACGAATTCCACTCGCGAACGGCGGGAAAATGCCCGTCAAGCGAATAGGATTCGATTGGCTGCACTTCTCTGTGCGGCAGCCGGCTTGATGGCTCTTTTAGTCTTTTTAGAACGGGCCGACAAAGCGGAAGAGGTTCGGATCGCAAATGCCAAGTGGCAATTGGATTTAACCAAACTTCGGAACGAATCGAAGAAGTTGGAAGCGGACGTCAGCAAAGTACGCGATACTGCCGCAAGCTTGAAACGCGCATTTCAGCCAGCCCAAACGGCAAGCGACGTGTTGACCATCGTCGCAAATAAAGCTCCTCGCGATCTGTGGCTGACCGGAATCACCTTCGAGCGAGGGAAACTTATGTATATTCGCGGGACGGCGGCAACCAGCGCCGCAGTAACCGAATACCTCCAGCAACTATCTGCCCTGGACCGGCTTCGAGACACGAAATTAGTTTTCGCGAACAACGGCGAAATTGAAAAGACTCCGATTGTCCAATTTGCCATCCAGGCCTTCCCGGTCGGGAACTTGCCTTTGGTCGAAGCGAAGAAAAAAGGAGCCAAGAAGTGATCAGTTTTCGAACTAAAGCCGATACCGGCGCCTCGATCGCGATCATTGTGGCGATCCTTATCCTGATTGGAACGGCGGTAGTGATGATCTTCATCCCTCCACCCTCCACGGCGGGAATTGTTGCGGGAAAGGCGCGGTCGAAAACGGAAATTGTCGAGCGAATCCGGCAACTGAAGTCGGATGAAGTCGCAGCCAAAACCGTTGTGGCCTCCCAAACTTGGACGGAGTCTGCGGAGGAGATCGGACCGAAGGCGCTCTCGTTCATCACATCATTCGCCCAGAAGAACAGGCTCAAATTGATCGCTTTTCGTCCCCAAAAGGCCGTAGAAGTGAACTCTATGGACCAACTTCCGTTTCTCATTTCGGTGGAGGGTCCGTTTCCGGGTGTAATGGGCATTCTGCAGGATCTGGAGGATCCGGCATTGAAGTTGGGGACGAGCCTTGTCCAAATCTCATCCAGCGATCCCAGCTCCGATCTCGTTTCCGCAACCATTGGCATCGTCGCATACCGCAATCTCGATGTCAAGAAAACGACCATTGTGAACACGAATGCAGCGAAGTAAGAAGAAGACCAGTCCCGTATTTTGGCTTGCCCTAATTGGCGTTGGCGCGGCCGCTTTTGTCCTGACTTCACCTCCGGACGAGGCCAAGAAGACCACCGTCCGCAAGCCGGTGACGAGGAAGGCCGATGTGGTCACATTGATCACTAAAGAGGACTTGACGGCAAAGTTCGAGCCGGTGAACATCACCGCCAAGAATGCGTTTATGCCTTACGTCAAAAAGTCGACCGGGGATTCTGCGCAAGCGGCACCCAATGCGCTACCTTCGGTACTGACGAATGGCGAATCTGGCTGGGTTTACACGGGAACGGCGGAAGTCGACGGCAGAATCCAGGCAGTAGTGGAAAATCAGGCAAGCGGTCAGGGCGACTTTCTTAGCGTAGGACAAAATTGGAAAAATGCGCGAGTGGTCGCAGTTACAGAATCGAAACTCGTACTGGAAGGCAAGGATGGCCAACAAGTGACGGTCATGATGCAGGAGAAGCTCGGCTCCAACTCCATGGTTGCCGGTGGATTTGCCCCGGTCAACATCAATCCCTCAGGTCTCAGAGGTCCAATCGGTCCCGTCGCCATTCAACCGCAGAGTGGTGCTCCCACGAACAGTGTGACTAGTGAAAGTGAAGGCAATGCAAATTAAAACGCTTATCTGTACATTGGCATTGGCTGCCCCCTTGGCAGTCCATGCCCAATTTGATTTTGGGGGCGGCGAATCTGGGCCTGCTTGGAGCTCTTTTAAGCTAAATACCAAGACTCGCGTTAAACCGAACTTCCAGAACACTGGCGTAGACACGATCATTGCCTGGTACAGCAAGACCTCCGGCATTACGATCATCAAAGATCCGGCTCTGACAGGCACATTGACCATCGCGAGCGCCAAACCGATTTCCCTCAGCGACGCGTTTGCGATGCTGAATACCACCCTTGGGCTCAAGAATTACGAGCTCCGAAAGGATGGCAACTTCCTCGTCATCCGCCAAAAGGGGCGCGACAACGGCGGCGGCGGTAACAGTGGCGGTTTCGACTTCACCAAAATTGCGGATGCGATGAGCCAGAGCCAATCGCAGTTGAAGGTCTACACCATTCAATATGCCAACGCTAGCCAAGTCGCAAGAGTTGTAAATGAGGTATTCGCCAGCACCCCGAACCCCATGGATCAAATCATGCAGATGATGGGCGGTGGCGGTTTTGGCAATACGGGTGGTTTCACAAGGCCCGGCCAGAATAACGGCGGACGAAACGGCGGAAATCGAGGCAATTTTGGCCAGGGAGGAAATCCATTCCAGCGTGGCGGCAACTTTGGCCGCGGATTCGGCGGAACTTCGGCTCAAGTTGTACGAGCGTCCAGCGACGATTTCAGCAACTCTGTCATCGTCAATGCACCGAGTAAGGAGCAGGTTCAGGTTGAAAACCTGATCAAGCAAATCGACCGGCAAACCGATCAGCCGCAACAGCCCAAGGTATTCAAACTCGAATTCGCGAGTAGCGACGAACTCGCCCCGGTCGTGCAGAATGTGCTCACCCAGAACGCTCCCCGGGGTCGAGGCGGGATCGGTACGCAGAACGTGCCGATCGAGCAGCGATTCCAACAGGCTCTGCGATTTGGCGGTTCTCAGGCAGCCTTCGGTACGGTTGTAAGCGAGCCTCGCACCAACTCACTGGTGGTGACCGCGACCGAGGACAACCTGAAACTTGTCGACCAGGTTATCAAGGAACTGGACACCGAAATCAAGGTTGAGAACACAACCTTCGTTTTTCCCCTCGCCAATGCCCGGGCGGACCAGATTAGCCAACTCATGCAGCAAGCATTCGGAAGCCGTCAAGGGACAACGAATCAGAATCGCAACTTTAACCAGGCCAACCGGAACACCACCACCAACCGCAATAACCAGAACCGGAACAATGGCGGTGGCGGTGGCGGCAACACTCGACCGCTCGGGCTGAACAGCGAGAATGTCGATCCGAACGCCATGGATTTGAATGTTCTCGATGACGGTTCTCTACCGACCGAAGTGGTCGTGCAACAGGGCGGATTCGGTGGACAATTCTTCGGCGGACAGAATCAGAGGCGGACTAATACGGCGGCCCAGACTGGCCGAGACGCCAATGGTCGACTCGTTAACGTTCGCGACCTCCAGGGACAGATCACAGTTATTCCGGACAACAACACGAATAGCGTGATCGTCGTTGCGACTCCGGAGAACATGGAAATCCTGAAGTCGATTCTTGCCCAACTGGACAAGATTCCGGAGCAGGTCATGATCGAAACGATGATCATCGAGGCAACTCTCGACCGATCGTCGCAGTTCGGCGTGGAATGGAAGTTCGCGCAGTCGAATCCAATCGGGAAGAACACCGGTACGGGAACCTCCGAAGGCAACTTCGGGCTTCAGAATGCAAACCCCGCATTGCAGGGATTCAAATACTCTTTGACCGGGGGAGCGCTTAGTGGCTTCATCAATGCGCTGCAGACTGACACCAAATTCCAAGTGTTGAGCACGCCGAGGATCTTCACTTCCAACAACGTGGAAGCTCAGATCAACATCAGCCAAAGCATCCCCTACGTGCTCAGCACTCGAGAGGACTCGAACGGCAATCTGACCTTCAACTACGCGTTCCAGGATGTTGGAATTGTTCTTACCGTGACTCCTCGCATCACCGCCAACGGTTATGTGACGATGGACGTGACGCAAACCGCCAATGACCTCCAGGGATTCACCGACTTCAATGCGCCGATTGTGAATCAGCGCCAGGCCGATACGACGGTTAGCGTCCGGGACGGAGAAACGATCATCCTCGGCGGCATCATTCGAAACAACGTCACCTCGACAGTTAAGAAGATTCCGCTGTTGGGCGACATCCCCATATTGGGCAACCTATTCCGATCCACGGAAAAGGGCAACGTCAAGACAGAATTGTTAGTCTTCCTGACTCCAAGAGTCGTTAAGGACCCCGAAGAGGCAAGGAAGCTCCGCGACGAGGAATTCAAGCGGATGAGCAAGGAGAGCCAGAAGGTTATTCAGCCGGAATTGAATCGAAACTTCGATCCGGACAAGGATAAGAAACATTCGATCCCGCCCGACACAACGGGCAAGGGTGGAGGAAACTAATGAAATCAATGATGAAATTCATCGCAGTGGCGGCGATTGCCGTGTTTGCTGTTGCCAGCTTTGCCCAAGGCGGAGGCGGTGGCGGCGGACGCGGTCAGGGACGTGGCTTCCAGTTTGGCCGAGGCGGAATGCAGGATCCTACCGGAACCTTCCTTCTCAACCGAGAGGATGTGGCCGGTGAGATCAAGCTAACGGCAGACCAAAAGACCAAGTTGGACGGAATCCGACAAGCCCAGCGCGACAAGATGCGCGAGATGTTCCAGAACGGTGGAGGCGGTGGGGACCGCGAAGCCATGATGGCGGAAATGCAGAAGATGCAGGCTGCCAACAACAAGGAAATGCTCGCGGTTTTGACCGACGACCAGAAGAAGAGGCTCAAAGAGCTTGCTATTCAGCGAATGGGCAATTCCGTTGTTACCAATGCCGACCTCCAGAAGGAACTCGGCGTTACCGACGAGCAGAAAGCCAAGATCAAGGATCTCCAGGACAAGCAGGCGGCTGCGAATCAGGCTCTGATGGAGAAGATGCGCAACCAAGAGATCGAGCGCGATGCCGCAATGGAATCGATGCGAAAGAACGGTGATGCGTTCAATGTCGAACTCGGCAAAATCTTAACCGACGCGCAGAAGGAAAAGATCAAGACGTTGAGCGGCAAGCCGTTCAAGTTCGTCGAGCAGCAGGGCGGCGGACGATAAGCTAATCGATCCGACGTTGAGCGGGGGTTCAAGCAATTGAACCCCCGCTTTTTGTTTAGCTGACCGTAATGACGGCGGAGCGGGCGCGCTGCTCCCGGACCTTCATCAAGATTCCCTGATGTTCATCCAGGGCTAGGTGCGGATCTTGCTCTACCAGCCTCATCGCTGCTTGACGCGAGACTTCCAATAGCTTGCCGTCCTGGACAAGGTCGGCCAGCTTGAAATCTCGATTTCCGCTTTGCGCCGTACCCGCCAATTCGCCCGGACCCCGAAGCCTCAAGTCCACCTCCGCGATCTCGAATCCGTCGGTTGTTCGGACCATCGTATCCATCCGCTCCCGGGCTTCGTCGTTTCGCGCATCGGCAATCAAAATGCAAAAGCTTTGGTGCTCCCCTCGGCCAACTCTTCCCCGCAGTTGATGCAATTGCGAGAGGCCGAAACGGTTGGCGTCCTCGATCACCATGACGCTCGCATTTGGCACGTCCACGCCCACTTCGATGACCGTCGTGCTCACGAGAATGTCCAACTCTCCCTTACGGAACCGGTCTATAACCTCCTCCTTTTCCGCCGGCTTTTGCTGGCCGTGCAGGAGGCCCACCCGCATTTCATTAAACGGACCGTTTTCCAGTCGGTATGCCAGGTCGGTTGCGGCTTGAGCCTGCATCTTTTCGCTGTCCGACACGAGTGGGCAAACGAAGTAAGCCTGCCTGCCCTCCGATACAAGTTTGCGAACGGATTCATACACCGAATCCCGACTGGCGTTGGGTTTATAATGCGTTTTTATCGACTTTCGCCCAGGGGGTAATTCGTCGATGACGCTTAGTTCCAAATCGCCGTATAGGGTCATCGTCAGGGTTCGCGGAATGGGGGTTGCGGTCATGACCAGCACGTCCGGATTGCCTAGCCCTTTCTGCCGAAGCGCCGCTCGCTGCAGGACGCCAAACCGGTGCTGCTCGTCGATCACTGCAAGTCCCAATCGGTCGAACTCGACATGCTCCTGAATTAAGGCATGAGTTCCAACCACAACCTTCGCCTTACCGGATGAAACCGCGTCCAACGCTCTTTTGCGATCCCTCGCGTTTTGCTTCCCGACAAGTAGTGCAACCTCGATTCCAAGCGGCTCCAGGAGCTTGGTGAGATTGGAGAAATGCTGCTCCGCCAATATTTCGGTGGGCGCCATCATGGCGGCCTGGTATCCGGATCGGACCGCCGCCAGCATCGCACAGGCTGCAACCGCAGTTTTTCCGGAGCCGACGTCGCCCTGTACGAGCCGGTTCATTGGATGAGGTTGAGCCATATCGGCGTAGATCTCATCGATGACTCGCATCTGAGCATTCGTCAGGGTGAATGGCAGCATGGCATGGATCTGGTGCCACAACGGCACTCCATCTCGTTTGGCTTCTTGGTCAGCTTCGAAAAGGTGGGTCACCCGACGCTCCTTGACCACGACCGCCTGCTTTGAACGCTTGGAAACAGGTTCGGTGTCTACCGGAGCTGATTGCGTCAACACCTCTATTCCGTTCTTCAAAGCTTCAATCGGGAAGGCGATGCCAAGCTCCTGCTGAACCTCCGCTCGCTTCATGG
>DATFHI010000121.1:0-2997 GCA_035248525.1 Fimbriimonadaceae bacterium
GCGCTCGAGGTCGACTTTATCGATGAAAGCGAAGTGCTCACTCCAGCCGACGAAGAGAATCACGTCGATAAGCACGCCTTTACGGTTCCATTTGTGTGCGGTGCGCGCAACCTTGGAGAAGCTCTTCGTCGGTGTGCAGAAGGTGCGGCAATGATCCGCACCAAGGGCGAAGCAGGTACTGGCGACGTAGTCGAAGCCGTTCGCCACATGCGAACGATCATGTCCGATATTCGCCGGGTGCAGAATGCTCGTCCGGACGAACTCTACGTACTTGCCAAAGAGCATCAGGCGCCGCTCGAACTCATCCGAACCGTACACGAGACGGGCAAACTTCCGGTTCCCAACTTCTCCGCGGGAGGAATCGCGACCCCGGCGGATGCCTCACTTATGATGCAGCTTGGCGCAGAGACGGTGTTTGTAGGGTCCGGCATTTTCAAATCAGCTCCCTCTTCCGCACCTCAAGAGCAGGAGAAGGCTTGGGAGCGCCGCGCAAAGGCGATCGTGGAGTCGGTGCTGTTCTACAAGGAACCCAAGAAGCTGGCCGAAATCAGCAAAGGTTTAGGCGAGCCGATGGTAGGCATCAACGTTTCCAGTTTGTTGGACAACGAAAAGCTCGCTGTTCGCGGCTGGTAAATCCTCTCACTCGTCAAATAGGCCGGCGGTGCGCTTCGGAATAGGGATACCAAGATGGCCGTATGCGTGCTCCGTGACCGTGCGCCCGCGAGGCGTCCTCTGGATAAACCCCTGCTGCATTAAATAAGGCTCGTACACGTCTTCGATGGTCGTTGCATCCTCGCCGGTCGAAGCGGCCAGCGTTTCAAGACCCACCGGCCCCCCTTTGTACTTTTCAATCATCGACTTCAGCAGCATTCGATCTACTCGGTCGAGCCCTAAGTGATCGACCTCCAGCGCGCTGCAGGCCTTACCGACGATTGTCCGGTTGATGGAGGAAAGGTCCTCCACCTGCGCGAAGTCCCGCACGCGGCGAAGCAGGCGATTCGCAATTCTCGGCGTACCGCGAGCACGCTTGGAAATCTCCTCGGCTCCGTCGGGGTCAATTTGATAGCCCAAGATTCCGGCGGATCGCTCGATGATTTGATACAGCGCGTCGCCATCGTAGTACTGAAAGTGGGAAATGATCCCAAACCGGTCTCTTAGCGGTCCGGTGAGCAACCCCTGACGGGTAGTCGCCCCCACCACGGTGAATCTCGGAACGTCCAGCCGAATCGACCGCGCCGCTGGCCCCTTGCCGATCATAATGTCGACTTTGCAATCTTCCATGGCGGGATAGAGAATTTCTTCCACCGGTCGGCTCAGACGATGGATTTCGTCGATGAAAAGCACCGCCCCCGGCTCCAGATTTGTAAGAATCCCCACCAAGTCGCCTGGACGTTCGACCGCCGGCCCTGAAGTGACGTGGACAATAGCGTCCATCTCGTTGGCAATGATGTGGGCCAATGTGGTCTTGCCCAAGCCGGGAGGACCGTAGAGCAACACGTGGTCCAACGGCTCGCCCCGTTGCTTCGCGGCTTTCAAAAACACGCTCAGGTTGGACTTCAACTGCTCTTGGCCAATGAATTCATCCAGTCGCTTTGGCCGCAACGAGAGATCGGCGTCACCAGGGAGCGGGTAGGGATTCAGCTCGTTCTCCCTCATTTCTGAAGCACCTTTAACGCGTGTCGCAATTGATCCTCGACGACATCCGATGTATCCCTGGCTTCATTGGCTGCCAATTCTGCCTCCGATCGGCGGTAACCCAGCGCGACCAGCGCATCGACCAATTCGTCAGATGGCCCTGAAGTCTGTCTTATGACCGCCGCGGCGGCAACCCGCTTGGCAAATTGCTCCTCGCCAATCTTCTCCCTCAATTCCAAGATAATGCGCTCCGCCAACCTGGCACCGACCCCTGGGGCCCGAGATAACGCCCGGGCATCCTGAGCTTGAATCGCTCCCGCCACGGCGTCTTCCCCAACCGCTCCGATAAGGGAAAGGGCCACCTTCGGCCCGCACCCTTTCACCGTCATAAGCAAATCGAATAGGCGACGTTGGAACGGCTCAAGGAACCCATAGAGCGAGACTCCGTCCTCACGGAATATCTGGCGGGTTAGGAGAGTCACTTCGACATCGAGAGTCGGCAGTTGCATGGACACGGATTCCGGAATTTGGACCTCGTAACCCACGCCCGCACATTCGACTACAACCGTCGAGCCTTCGCGATCGACCAATGTGCCCCGTAACCGCCCAATCATCCTCTTAAGTTACCCTGTGTCTACTATCGACGTTCAAAATGGGTTAAAGGATGCGTCTACATCAGGCTGTATGGATCGACGTCGATCGTCACTTGCACGCCCTTAGTCGGAAGATCGGCCAACGGTTCAGCAACGGTTTGAGGTGGCATGTCGAGGGGCAATTTTAACAGTGCATGCCGCCGCCAACGATTGTGCAATCGCTCCAGCGGACAGTTGGCTGGTCCAAGCACTTCGCCCCGATCTCCAAGCGCGCGACGAATTCTGGCGGCTGCCTCGTCGCTGGTGGTAATAACGGCGTCCAAATCCGGCCCCGTGAAAACTACGTTCACTAAACGAACGAACGGCGGATATCCGGCGACCCTTCGCTCTTGAGACAACGATTCAAAAAAGGCTGGATAGTCGTGGGTTTGAGCAGTCTGCAACGCGATGTGATTTGCATTGAAGGTTTGGATGACAACTTTTCCCGGCAAATGACCCCGGCCCGCCCTTCCTGCAACTTGGGAAAGCAATTGAAATGTGCGCTCACCGGCTCGGAAATCAGGAATGTTGAGCGAAATATCCGCCGCAACAACGCCCACCAATGTGACATTCGGAAAGTCCAATCCTTTCGCTACCATTTGAGTACCGACGAGCACATCTATTTCCCGAGACCGGAAGCTGGCGAGGATCTCCTCTAAGGCGCCCTTCTTTCGGGCAATATCTCGGTCGAGGCGCGCAAGGCGCACGTTCGGAAAAAGCTCGGCAACGG
>DATFHI010000122.1:0-5372 GCA_035248525.1 Fimbriimonadaceae bacterium
AAAACCGTCCGGGCGAGCTTTACCGTGCACTAGGCGCCTTTGATGCGGAGGGGGTTAACTTGATGATGATTGAATCCAGACCCGCGCAAAGGGAGACGTTCGAGTACATCTTTTACTGCGACTGTTCCGGCCACCGTACGGACCTGCCGCTGATGAAAGCAATCGAAACGCTCAAAGGATATGCCCTGGAAACCGTCATTTTGGGCAGCTATCCTGCGGTGGAGCCTCGGGAGGTGTAGCCTGTTCAGGTTCAAATCACCGGGTATCCTCTTGCGTCGTACCGATGAGAATTTATACTTCCGAGAGCGTGAGCGTCGGCCACCCCGATAAGCTTGCCGACCAGATTTCCGACGCGCTTCTCGATGCTTTCTTCGAGAATGAAGCCCCTGATCTGAAAGGTCAGACTCGCGTAGCTGTAGAAACCCTCCTCACTCGTGGGGTTGCGGTTGTCGCCGGCGAAGTGCGGACCGAGGGTTACGTCGATGTGGCCAAGATCGTCCGCGAGACGATCGCATCGGCTGGCTACACGGACACCGATTTTGGATTTGACGGCCGCACTTGTGGAGTCTTAGTAGCTATCCAGGAGCAAAGCGCGGATATTGCGCAGGGCGTAGACAAGAACGCGGCTCACAAGGACGTTAAGCGGATTGGCGCCGGCGACCAGGGAATGATGTTCGGCTACGCGACCCGCGAAACCGACGAACTGATGCCCCTACCGCTCTCCATCTCCCACGCGCTGGTTCGCAAATCCGTGGAGGTTCGAGCGGAGCAATCCAAGTCGGGCAAAGGGCCGTTGCTTCTGCCGGATGCAAAGAGCCAAGTTTCAGTGGAGTACGACAATGACGGGCGGCCGCAACGGATCAATACGATCGTACTGTCCCACCAGCACGTCGACACTCTAAACCTGGATACGGTCAAGGCGATGGTCGAGTCGGAAATCATCCGCCCGGTTCTCGAGCACTATACCAACTACGTGCAGGGCGATCCGATTTTGCATATCAACCCAACCGGTCGGTTTGTGGTTGGCGGACCCCAGGGCGACACGGGCGTCACGGGTCGCAAGATCATTGTCGACACCTACGGTGGATTAGCCCCGCACGGGGGCGGCGCCTTCTCTGGAAAGGATCCGACCAAGGTGGACCGCTCCGCCGCTTACATGGCTCGGTATGCCGCAAAGAATGTCGTCGCCGCTGGACTTGCCGATCGCTGCGTCTTGCAGTTGGCATATGCAATCGGTGTGGCTGAGCCGGTAGCGATCAATGTCGAAACATTCGGTACAGAAAAGATCGATCCGAAGGAAATCGAAAAGCGCATCCGCGACGCTTACGATCTGACTCCAGAAGGGATCATCGAGCATTTAGGCTTGTGGAAAGTCAAATATTTGCCGACGGCCAAGAATGGCCATTTCGGCAACCCTGCATTTCCGTGGGAAGACACTTCCAATTCCGATCGGTTGAAGTAGCCCACCTCAATCTTGCTCAAATAGATGCAATCGGCCATGCCGTCGGGTAAACAAGCGGCATGAGATTTGCGCTTCTTGCCGCGTTTTGCGTCGGGATTTTTTCGTTTGCCCCGGCCGACGATCTAAAGGTTAATGCCATTGCCGCGGAGAGTTACATCCGACCGGCGAAAGAGATCGAGGACGCCGTAACCGCACCCTGGTACCGGAACAGCGGAGCCGGAATAATCAGTCCTGACCGGACCCGGTCCATCGTTGCAGTTAGCGCGGGGCTTCCCAAGTTGGTGGATATGGCCAGGCCCTATCACAACCTGGGTGGCCTGCAAATCGACTGGCGCGCAAACCGTGCCCGCAATTTCTCCTTCCGCCGGACCAGCGAGTTCCAGGTGGTGAATTTAGCAGACGGAAAGACGGTAACCATCAACCCGCCAAGGAGTGCGACTTTAGGGAGTCCAAATTGGTCGCCGGATGGTAAGCGAATTGCCTATTTTGCGCATTTCGACACCGGTACATACATTTGGGTAGCGGACGCAAGTACTGGGAAGAGCAAGCAAATCTCCTCGACTCCAGTTCTTGCCACTCTGGAAACTCAATTCGAGTGGCTTGGCGATTCGCGCCGCATTGTCGCGGTGTTCGTGCCGTCGAAACGAGCGGCAATGCCCACTCCGGGCGAGGTAGCTGCAACGCCGCTGGTGAAGATCAGCGACGATAAGCCGAATCAACTCCGAACCTACGCTGGGCTGATGAATTCGCCTTATGAATTCGATCTTCTCGAATGGCACGCCACGGGCCAACTGGGCGTGGCCGATGCCGAAAGCGGCAAGCTGAGACTGATCGGCAAGCCCGCGATGATCGAGAACATAAGCCCTGAAGCCGACGGAAATGCATTTCGCGTTACCTTGATGGAGCGTCCATTCAGCTATTTGTTGCCAACCTCCAGCTTCCCGGAGCGAGAAGTCATTTGGAGCGTGGATGGCGCGCAACTGGTTGAACTATCGAAGCGCCCGCTTCGGATGGGCGGACCTCCCGCCAATGCAGCTTCAAACGATAACGATAAGCGATCGATCACGTGGCGCCCGGATGGCCAAGGTCTTAGCTTCTTGCAGGTCACTCCAAGCGGACGGCGCGAATCCGCCCCTTCCGATCCTCCCGAGGACGAGCAAGGTCGCGGAGGGGGTCAAGGCCGATTTGGTGGCGGCGCCGGAGCGGGCGCACAGCTCCGACCCGGTCAGAAAGACCGCGTGATGCAGTGGGTTGCCCCATTCGGAGAAAAGGACTTCAAGACGATTTGGGAAAGCGATCAACGGATCAATAGTGTTCAATACAGCGAAGACGGGAAAACGTTGTTTGTTTCCCAGAGCGTTAACGGTCGAAATCGGGTGAGCGCGGTCAGGTTGGACAATCCAACCAAGCTCTACACGATTGTGGAGTCCCCTACCGGAGACAATTCATTCTATGAGGACTCAGGCAACCTTGTCACCCGAGAAGGGATGATCGCGGGTTCGGTGGTTCGAGTGTCTTCCGACGGTAAGAACGTCTATCTCGCCGGAACTTCCTATTCCAAGGACCCGGAGAAAGTTGCGCCGAAGAACTTCTTGGATCGGGTGGAGATCGAAACCGGGAAGAAAGAGCGAATTTTTGAATCGAATGCCGATCGCTCGGAAACGGTTTCAATGTTGGACGGCGACGGCACGCGATTCATAGTAACTCGCCAGTCGCCAACTGCTATCAGCCAGACATACCTCGTCGACGCGATGGCCAAGAAGGACATTCGGCAACTTACTCAAAACCGGGATTATGCTCCCGACCTCACTCAGGCGACGCGTAGAAAATACGTCGTCACCAGGCCCGACGGGATTAAGTTTCAGGTCGAAGTGACCCTTCCGGCGGGCGCGAAGCCGGGCTCCAAGCTACCGGCGTTCTTCTGGTTCTATCCGAGTGAATTCGTGGACCAAGCAACCTACGATAGGTCAAAGCGCACCTTTAACAAGAACAACTTCCAAGGTGTTTCACCGACGGCCAAGCTCATTCTTCTTCGAGCCGGATATGCATTGGTAGAACCGGATTGCCCGATTATTGGGCCTGACACGCGCAAAAACGATGGATATGTGCCTCAACTGCGAAATAACTTGGCGGCGACCATCGATGCGATCTGCGACGACGGCCTGATCGACCGGAACAAGCTGGCAATTGGCGGCCACAGCTATGGCGCTTTCAGCACTTTGAATGCGATGGTGCACACTCCTTTCTTCAAGGCGGGAATTGCCGGCGATGGTAACTACAACCGGTTGCTCACTCCATTTGGATTCCAGAGTGAGCAGCGCCAGTTGTGGGAGTCGCGGGAGACTTACCTTTCGATGTCGCCCATGCTATACCTGGAGCAGTTGACAGGCGCGATCTTGCTCTACCACAGCCTCGATGACCAGAACATGGGCACGGAGCCCAGCAACTCCCCAAGGCTGTTCGCGGCTTTGGAAGCATTAGGCAAGCCGGCCGCACTCTACATGTATCCATATGAGGATCACGGGCCGATTGCCGAGGAAACGGTGCTCGACCAGTGGGCCCGGTTCGTGGCTTGGCTGGACAAGTGGGTGAAAAACGGGGGTAAGGGTTAGGCGCTTCGGCGCTTGCGCGAGCTAAGCAGCTTGGTCCGGTCGCGGTACTTGTTGACCGTGCGCCGGGCGACCTGCACGCCCTTTTCCTCGAGAATCTTGGCAATCGCCTCGTCGCTGAGGGGATTGTCCGGGTTCTCGTGGAGAAGAATCTCCTCGATCATCTTCTGAATTCGCAAGGCGGGCTTGAAGAAGACGTCGAACGGAACGATCTCACCGCTGGAGAGCTGGACGAATTTGTCCATTGTTGCACGGCTGACGGTGCTCTCGTGGAGCCCCAAGTCCTCGGCCATTTTGGTGCGGGTTAAGGGGCGCAAAAATTCGTAAGATCCGGTGTCGACGAAGCTAGGTTGATGGGAGATCAGATATTCGCCAATTCGTCGCATGGTTCGACGGCGTTGCTGGATACATCCGATGAAGTCTTCGGCACGCTGAACGTAGTGGTTCACATGCCGCCGCTCATCTTTGGGTGGCCGCTCCATGCTGTTCAACTCCTTGTAGCGCTTTCGATATTCGCGATTTAGGATCAAATCATTGGGATCGACTCCTTTGACTTCAACCGTCCAACCCGCTTCGCTGCGATGCAGAATCAAGTCAGGGGTGACGCCCATTCCCTTGATGGACTTGGATTGCCGGACCGCCGAGAATGCCTCACCCGGATATGGGGAAAGAGTCAGGATTTCCTGAAATGCGTTCTCCACTACGTCGGGCATAACCCGAAACCGGCGGGTGATTTTCATCGTTCTCCGCGCGATGAGGTCGTCCAGATAACCTTTCACAATGGCGCGTGCGAGTTTTTGCTCCAGCGTTTCTGGGTTACGAAGTTGAAGCAAGAGGCACTCTTGCAGGTTGCTGGCTCCGACACCGGATGGTTCGCAATGTTGGAGCTTGGCAAGCACCCATTCGGCGTGCTCCAGGGCACAACCCACTTCCAATGCGATCTCCTCGACCGGCGTGGAGAGGTAGCCGCGCTCATCGATGCATTCGACCATGTATTCCCCAACCCGGTGAAGGCTTTGCGGAAGCATCGGAATGAGCTGGGCTCGGAGGTGGTCCCACAGGGAAGTTCCGGAGCTTGCAAAGTCGACCCAGTCGGTGGCCTCGTCCTGGGGAATGCTGCGGCAAAACTCGAAGTCGTCGCTGCTTGGTCGCAACTCGTGAGGCGCGACGGTCTTTAAGATGACCTCATCGTGGATGGGCTCGTGCTCATCGTGAAGCTTTTCCAGGGCGGGGTTTTCGTTGAGCTCGGTTTCCAGCGCCTGATCGAGCTCGACCTGATTGAGTTGCAGGAGGTAGCTCGC
>DATFHI010000123.1:0-5035 GCA_035248525.1 Fimbriimonadaceae bacterium
GGCCAAGGCCGGCCAGGCCGAATTGGCGCCGGACAGGTTACGGCCACCGGGTTGGCAATTCCGGCTGACGCGATGGGTTGGTGGATTCACCGCTTCACTGCCGAGGGAATTCAATTTCAACCTCCGTTCAAGCGGGGCGATGAGGAGATCCTTCCGTTCACCGCTCACGATGGTTTGCCGCTGGAGTTGGTGGCTAGTCCGAACTACACACCAGGCGCTCCATTTGAGGGCGGTCCGGTTCCGGTGGATAAGTCGATCAGCCGCATGCATCACGTAACGTTGACGGAGAACTATGGCGAAGCTACTACCAAACTACTTGTCGACACCTTGGGCTTTGAGATGGTGAATGAAACTGGCAATCGCCAGCGATACCAGGGAAGTAAGACCGGACCCGGCGCATACGTCGACGTTGTGATCGACCCTGCCCAACCGCAGGGCCATGGGGGGCATGGGACGGTGCATCACATTGCTTGGGCGACAGCGACTGAAAGCACGCAGCAAGAATGGCACCAGGAAATTTCTGGGCTTGGATACCACATCAGCCCGATCATGAACCGCGACTACTTCAAGTCGATTTATTTCCGCGAGCCCGGCGGAGTGCTATTCGAAATCGCCACCTTGGGGCCGGGAATGGCGATCGATGAAGAACCTGCGATGTTGGGCACTAGCCTTCGACTGCCGGCGATGTACGAACCTCTGCGGGACCAGATCGAGCACATCATGCCGAAGTTGCGATTGCCGAGTGGAGTGGAGATTCCAATCGAGATGGCGGCGAACGCCAAGTGAGCGAAACTTTCATCCACCGATTCGAGCCCGGAGTCGAAGGTGAAACTCGAACGCTTCTGTTGCTCCATGGAACCGGTGGGGACGAGAACGACTTGATTCCCCTGGGTCAAACCGTACTTCCCGGAGCGGCGATTCTCAGTCCTCGGGGAAGAGTTTTTGAAGGAGATTTCCCGCGTTTCTTTCGCCGATTCGCCGAAGGCGTATTCGATCTTGAGAACCTCTACGCAGAAACCGCGGCCCTTGCCGAATTCGTCGTTGAGGCGGCGGGTCGCTACGCTTTCGACCTGCGCCGCATCGTCGCGCTGGGATTTTCGAATGGCGCCAACATGGCTCACTCACTCATGATGCGCCATCCTAACGTGGTGCAAGATGCGGTTTTAATCCGGGCGATGACGACATTGCCCGAGTTACAACCTACGGGTCTCGAAGGCAAACGCGTTTTCCTATCTTCCGGCAAGGTGGACCCCATGATGCCGGTGGATGACGTGGAGTTTCTCGCGAATCAGCTTCGATCTGGAGGAGCCGACGTCACCCACCATTGGGTCGATGCCGGCCACAATCTTACGCGGGCCGAGCTAGGCACAATCCACGATTGGCTGGCTCAATAGCCCCCCATTGCCGCCCGAATCAGCTTGAAGAAGATATCGACGTTCTGCTGCGGTCCGACAAACTGCAGCCAAGCTTTTTGGTCCTTTGCGTACACGCTGACCGGAATATCCGTCCCCGTGTGGACCGCTTGCGAGCCCGGCACTTGCCCGCGAATAAAGAATCCCCGCATGGATTCAGGTGACCGGTCGATCGGCATCACCGAATATTTGCCCCCAAATGGACCTTCACCCTTTTGCATCTTGCCTCGGATGTCGCTAGGAAGAAGGCTGTCGATGATGGGCAGCGGCTTGGTCATCCAGTCCTCATAGCGCGACGCGCCGCCACCGAAGCCGATGACCATTTTTCGATCGATGTCCGACGCCTGCGGATATCCGTCCGGCAGGATGGTGTATTTGGGAAACCCACCATCTTCATAAGCGCCCACCGCGCGAAGTCGATCGGGAATCACTTTCGGGTCGAGTTTGTCCTTATCGCTTGGTAACGCGTTCATTTCCCCGACGGTTTTGGTCAACGCTCCAATCACGCTAAAGCCGGAGGTTTCATGGTCGGCGAGGACGATGACCAGCGTTTCTCCATTCTTTTTGGCGAAGTCCAATGCGACGCCCACGGCCCGGTCAAACTCGAGGACCTCCCAGATCGCGCGGTCGGCATCCATGGCGTGGCTTTGCTTATCGATGTGTGCCCCTTCGATTAGCAAATTAAATCCCTTATTGCCGTTTTGGCGATTGTTGTTGTCCAAAACCTGAATGGCGCTTGCCGCCATTTCATCCAACATTGGTTGATCCGGGGCAAAATAGTCGTCCACGATTCCGGGCAGACCTGGGAAGCGTCGCTTGGCGATCTTATCCATCGCTACATTCATGTTTCCGAATCCGAATAATCCGAGCAGTTTCGTGGTTTCCGGCAGCCGCTGCAACGACCCTCGATCGCTTGCGTAGGTGAATCCATCGTCTTGGAATTTTTTAATCAAGTCCACGTTTTCGTCCATTCCCGAAAGGTCGAACGGTGCGGACTTTGAATTCCAACTCGAGTTCAAGATGTCGGGAGCGTATTGGTAGCTATTGCTGCTACTGCGGCTAGATCCGAACTCGGATTTGGGTAAGAACCACCGTCTGCCTCCGCCCATCAAAACGCGCAACCCTGATCGTGCGCGCTCGGCAAAAAACTGGTTCACGATGCCAGTTCCCCGGCCGCGATCATAGGTGTGGATGGTTTGACCTGCAGGAGTTGCGTCTTCCACGTCGGCGGTCGTGACTATGCCAAGCGCTGTTCCAAACTTTCGGTGCAGAAATTGCGAGAGGTATTCGACGCGGGGATTATCAAAGGGATCCGGGGTGTTGTCGGGATACACCCCCTCCGAGCCGTTGTCATTGTGGTTGCCACTTACGTATCCCGTCATCCCGGGAGCGGAGTCGGTGACCATAGCGTCCAGGGACGACGTTGCAACCGAACCGAATCCAGGCATCTGGTCCATGTTCAACCATCCTTGGGGGATGCCGTTCTTGAATCCGTAACGGACAATTCTTGCGGCGGTGCGATGGGAAATCCCCATGCCGTCGCCCAGGCAAATAATGATGTTTTTTATGCGGCGACCTCGGCCGCCAACCGCCTCAATTCGAAAACTTGCCTTGGCGTTCGTGCGAGCGGCGTCACCAGCTTCTGCTGCGGTGGCTTCTATGGCGTAGTCTCCCGCTTTATCCACGTGCATCGCGCGCAAGGTGAACCCATTGAATGCGTCCAGCTTTACCGGATAGCTCTTCCCGCCTATGCTCAGAACTGGGTTTTCGATGCTTTTGACAGGGGAAGAGGGTTTGAATTCGACCCGAACATCGAACAGCTGCCCTTCGACGAATCGAGCGCCGTCGTAGGGCATGATTCGGATGCTTGGCGCGGCAAGCGCGCTGGAAGCGAGTGCCGTTGTAAGCAGAATCAGGGATCTCTTCATCGTCGACCTCCCGCCATTTCGGACTGTAGTTGAATTGTAATCTTTGGGAATGTGTTGGACAATCGCAGTTTGCCCACCACCAAGAGCTTTCCTCCAAGGAAGGCGACCGGCTTATCACCCGCTCCCGCCACCCGGACGAATATCGCATTCGGGGGCAGATCTCCGATGCCCGCGCCGCTTTCATCCACGTGGATGGATTGCGCAGCTAGCCAAAATCCGCCTTTTGAAGGATTCTCCATCTGCACCATAAAGCCGGCGGCTTGAACCCATTTGCCATCCAGTTTGCTCACCTCTTCGGATAACTGGAGTCTTCCTGCCTTGGAGGTTAACAACCGGTCGAACATCAAGTGCACCGGTACGGCCTTGCGTAATTGCACACCCGGTGAAACCCATATCGCGAGTAAAAGTGAAATTGCGCTCCACGTTCCCATGAACGCCAGTATTCCCCACCCGCGGCGCGACCTTGCGGTCCCCTCAACCGTCCCTTAAATCAGGTACACTTTAGATTCAAATTAAGGCTCCGAAAGGCGCCTGCCGAAGCTTCGCGGCGAACTCCAAAAAACGAAGCAAACGAGCTACTTTTCAAATGCCCGAAAAAGACGAGAATCCTTCCAACCTCGAAGACCAGACTTCCTATATCGACGAGATCGTCGGAAAAGTCGAGGGAGATTACAATGCGAACCAAATTCAAGTCCTGGAGGGACTGGAGGCCGTTCGCAAGCGCCCGGGAATGTACGTGGGCGACAACGGCAAGCGCGGCTTGCACCAGATGTTCCGCGAAGTTATCGACAACGCGGTCGATGAAGCCTTGGCCGGCCACTGCGATCATATCCTGGTTCGACTGCACGCCGACAACTCCTTAAGCGTCGAGGACAATGGCCGCGGTATTCCGGTCGACAAGCACAAGAAGATGGGCGTGAGCGCCCTTCAGGTTGTCATGACCGTTCTCCACGCGGGTGGAAAGTTTGGCGGCGACAGCAGCGGATACAAAACGTCGGGTGGACTCCACGGAGTAGGTGTCTCCTGTACGAACGCCCTTTCCGCCTGGATGGAAACGACCGTTAAACGCGACGGCAAGGTTTACCAGCAGAGGTATGAAAAGGGCATTCCGGTAAATGAGGTCAGTGTGGTGGGCAAAGTCGCGGACGGTTCGACGGGAACCACGCAGCACTGGCTCGCGGACCCTACGGTTCTTACCGAAACCGAATACGACGTCCACATCTTCAAGACTCGCATGCGAGAGTTGGCCTACCTCAACCCCAAGGTCAAGTTCGAATTTGTGGATGACCAAGAGCCAGAAGAATCGGAAGTGTTTTTCTATCAGCGGGGCATTCCGCAATTGGTCGAGGATTTGAATGAGAGCCGCGATCCTCTCCATCCGGTCATCTTTTTCCGCCGAGTGAAAGACACGACGGAGATCGAAGTAGCCATGCAGTACCACGACGGCTACAACATGACTCTCCTTGCCTTCTCGAATAACATCCACAACCCCGATGGTGGAACCCATGCCTCGGGTTTCAACGCCGCCCTCACCCGCACCATCAATGCCTACGCACGCAAGATGGGATTCCTGAAGGAGAAGGACAACAACTTCACTTCCGAGGATGTCAGCGATGGTCTCACCGCGGTGATTTCTCTTCGCTTGGAGAACCCGTCGTACAACTCTCAGGACAAGGTCAAGTTGGTCACTCCGGA
>DATFHI010000124.1:0-3363 GCA_035248525.1 Fimbriimonadaceae bacterium
AACGCCCTTTGCCGTCAGCGCAATCGTCCATGCGCAGAGACAGTAGAGAAGTGGGTCATTGCTCACGGCTCCGCTCAATGCGGTATTCATCGGCAGCAATGCTACAAAGCTCGCCGCAACGATGCCGAGATCGGATCGACCGAATCCCCAGACTCCCAAATAGAACGCCCCCAGCACGGTGATAGCTCCAATTAGCGCATTCAGCAGTCGGACTCGGACGCCGTCGTCCGGAGAGACCGGATCGGCACCCGTCAGCCGACACCAGCCGGCATGCAACAGATAAAAAAGTGGCGGTTGGTGGGCTTGATAGTTCTCGATTAAGTTCGGATCTTTGGGGTCCAACACTGGGAATCCTCGACCTTGGAGCAGGCTCAGGGTGTAATTGACATGCTGGCGTTCATCAGGAGCGCCCACGTCGGGCACGGATTGCGGTCCGCCCGTTTCCGGATTTCGCTGCCCCATCAAGTACCCGGAGGTGCGGTAAGGCGTTACCGATGCATAAAACCCCGCTAAAAGCAGGTGAAGTGCGGCTAGAGATATTGCGACAATTAGGGCAGTTCGGCGCGTCATAGATTTCGGCAGACACGGAATTGTAGCTAAAGGAGGCTCCGATTGGAGTTCTCCAAATCTATAAGTTAAGCTATGATAAAGACAAACAGATTTCTGTAGGAGAACTCCATGAGAAGGGCAATTGTATTATTCGGAAGCGCCGCATTAGCGGTAGTGGTTCTTGCGCAAGGGCAAGGATCCCAACTGTTGTCGAACTTTAACAAAGCACTCAGCGAAGCGAAGACTTTGAGCGCCAGCTACAAGGTTATGCCGGTCGGCGGAACTGCGACGGAAGTCAATTTGGATCTCGCCAAGCCGAACATGGTGCGCATCGACACTCCGACGGAACTGATCGTTGCCGATGGAACGACCGTAACCACCTACAACAAGGCGGAGAAGACGTACTTGAAGCAGGCACAAAAGGCGAACGATGCCATCGCGCTTCTCAAGACGGACGACCTCAAAATCTGGTCCGGCTTCTTTAGCAAGGGCGTGAATACTGAAGGCGCCAAGGCTCTGGGCACCAAAAACCGAAAGGGTATGACGCTCAACGTTGTGGAAACCGGAGACGCGAAGGGCAAGAAGACGGTTACCTACTACCTTAGCAGCCAGGACAGCGTCGCCCGACAAGCTGAAATCGCAATCAACGACCAAGGCGTCAAGGACACCACGGTTATCGATACCAAGTCGCTGACGCTTGGTGGAGCCCCGAACGCAAATCTGTTCGCATTCAATGCCCCCTCCGGCTCGAAGGAGGTTTCCTGGGAGGAAATGAATTCCGCGAAGTGGGTCTATAGCCTGGACGATGCCAAGGCGTTGGCCGCGAAGACCGGACGCAAGATCTTCGTGGACTTCATGGCAACTTGGTGCGGCCCCTGCAAAATGCTCGACCGAGACGTGTTCCAGCAGGAGCACTGGAAATCGATGTCTAAGTACATCGTTTTCTGCCAAATCGACGTTGATCAGCAGCCTTCCGTAGCGAGCGCTTACAGCGTCAACGCGATGCCTACGCAAATGGTGCTGAACGCTGACGGAACCGTTGTCGCCACCAAGGTCGGGTATGCCAATGCCCATGATTTCTACGGCTTCCTGAACGGGGCGCTTGGCCTCTAAAAATTGGACCGAAGGGCTGTCCGATTACCGGGCAGCCCTTTTTCTTTCTCCCACAAGCCTCGGTGAACTTACCGGGACCTATGTCGTATTCTGCTCATAGGTTAGAGTTTCGTGAAACCAAAGGAAGAGCCGGACGTCCGAAATCCAGATACGAACGAATCTGGGAACGTCGTGGCAACTTCAGGCACTTTATCAGTAATGGGACCGTCCATTTCAGGGCGGATGGAACTGGACACCGACAGCGCTCTGGTGAGACGGGCACGAGACGGCGAATTTGCCGCCTTCGAAACGCTGTTTGAGCGTTACCGAACCTTGGTTTTCCGGTTTGCATACCAAATGGTGCCCCGGCGCGACGACGCCGAAGACATGGTTCAAGAAGCGTTCGTTCGGGCTTACCAGAACCTGGACAAATACCGCGACGAAGCCAAATTCACAACTTGGCTGCTCAGAATCGTCACGAACCTCTGCACTGACCAAGCCCGCATGTCGAATCGCCGGCAAGCCTTGGAACAGCAAGAAGCCAAAGGATCGCTCGTTTGGATGACAGTTGGCAATTGGGACGATCCTGTGCAGAATCTGGAAAACGATCGGCGTAAAGAAGCATTGAGGCGGGCATTGGCAGCTTTGCCGGTCCATCACCGATCAGTCATCGTCCTTCGCGATATCGAAGAGCGAGACTACACGGACATCGCATCCATTTTGGGATGCACCATTGGCGGAGCGAAACTCAGAGTGCTGCGGGCACGACGCGCACTCAAAGATCGCATCGCCCCTCTCTTGGAAGAGGATCGATCATGAAAAAGAGAATCGAAGAAGAATTAGCAAGTTTAGCGTTCGACGAGTCAGGTTCGGATGCCAAGGCTCGCCTGGAGCAGTTGTCACAGACGAATCCAGGAGCGGTCAAAGCGTACGACTCATATTGTCGGATGCGCGAAGAGCTTAGATCCCTTTCGGTGGACGTGCCTGCCGATCAGTTGAGCACAGAGCGACTTCGCGAGGCGATTCTTGCCCGCGGACTAAGTGAACGCAAGCAGACGGCAAACCGGCCAACTTGGATTTGGGTTCCAGTCGGGGCCGCGCTGTTGGCGTTTGGAATCAGCGCCATGAAGGGTAATTGGCCCAACTCGGCTCCAGTCACCACGACCGTAGTGGAACGCAATGCCACCGAACCAGGATTCAATCTGCCAGGATTTGATCCGGAAGGATTTCGCTCGCCTGAATTCTCTTTGCCTTCGTCGGTGGAAACTCCAGCGGTTACGAATCAAAGCCCCACTCCTCAATATGCGATGAATGAGAGCCGGCGCCGTAGCAATCGTCGAGATAGTGAGATCTCGTCGCGGGGCATATCCACTGAGGAAGAACTTCCGGCAGGAATTCCGGAATTATCATTTGATCGTGCTTCCACGATGGAGGGAGCCGCGCTTTCATCTAACACCATCAGCTTCGGATCGGAATCCCATGAGTCACTGAAAACAGCGGCCACGGTGGCGACCCCTGAGCCGATTACCGCGGCTGGTCCAACCATTGTCGTCATTCAACCGGAAACCGATAAGATGACAGGGACTTTGAAAGCAACTGAGGTAGAAAACACAGCTAATGTTGTCGTCGGCGGTTAGCCTGGTCTTGGCCCTGGTTTCGAGCTCGGATTCGTCCGATCTCTCCCAACGTGAACTCGAGGCCTGGAAGAAGATTCAGCCGGCT
>DATFHI010000125.1:0-3086 GCA_035248525.1 Fimbriimonadaceae bacterium
CTGAGGCGGTTGGTCGAGCAACCTCAATGGATCGCCGGGGAATTCGATACGGGGTTCGTTCCCAGGTTCCTAAATGGTTAAGTCGCGCCGTCGCGGCCGAGAGCTGGCTCTTCGTGGCCTTTACGAAATGGATATCACCCGCGTGAATCCTGAAAAAGTACTAGCGGACACGGTTTCGAATCACGAAATGTCCGAAGAACACAGAGCCTACGCCGAACGGGTGATCCGAGGCGTCCATCAGCACTCACAATATATCGACGACACTTTGGCCGCCCGAATAAAAGAGTACGACTTCGCAAGAATTGCCGCGATCGACCGCAACATCCTTCGGATCGCCACATACGAATTATTCTTCGAACCAGCGATCCCACCCGCCGTAACCCTGAACGAGGCGATCGAAATCGCTAAAAAGTATTCCACTGCCGAGAGCGGAAAATTCGTCAATGGGGTGCTTGGGCGCGTGCTGGCAGATTCAGAGAAAGCAAATTGGGACCCGACTTCCGCCCCTGGAGAAGAGCCTGAGACAGAGCAGATCAGGAGCGGCGATGATTTGCCGGAGATCGAAGAAGTTTCTCTTGAATCAGGCTCCGAGGAAGAAAGGCATATCGCGCGCATTGCCGGTTGGAAAATTCGATCTGACCCTGAATAGTTGTGGGAAATCCCATTCCGGGGCCTCAGTCAGGTACACCATAGACTCACTTCGAGGACGCAATGACTTCTATTCTGTTGACCTGTTTGCTTATTCCCTCCGTTCAGTGGGCTCCGCTTTTCGATGCCAAAACCAAGGACCTGTATATTCAACGCGGTGGACAAGCGGAATTCGCGATTGAAGGAAACACCGTTACTGGCAAAACCGTCGCGGGTTCGCCCAACAGCTTCCTTTGTACTTTTCAGGAATTCGGCGACTTTGAGCTCGAGTACGAAGTCTTCGTCGATCCCGCTCTGAATTCTGGAGTCCAAATCCGATCCAACAGCGTGCTCGGCTACAAAGACGGCGTTGTGCATGGGTACCAAATCGAGATCGACCCAACCGACGCGACTCGAAGCGGAGGTCTTTACGACGAGTCTCGGCGCGGTTGGCTGCAAGACCCTGCAACCAATCCTAGCGCTCCCAAAGCATTCCAAAATGGCCAATGGAACAAGTTCCGAGTGGTTGCCAAGGGCGACCACATTCAATCTTGGATAAACGGCAAGCCGGTCACCGATTTCCATGACGACTTAACAAGGAGTGGCTTTATCGCCCTTCAAGTCCACAGTAGCGACAAGTCCGGCCAAACGGTGAAATGGCGGAATGTCAGGATCAAGGATCTTGGAATTCAGGAATCGACTCCTCCCAAGGGTGGCCACTGGATCCTACACCAACTATCTGATCTGCAAAACTTCACCGCTCAAGGTCGGTCGGAGCGGCCAAATCCATGGATTTGGAAGGATGACGCCATGGAAACGGATCCGGGCAAAGGCGGCATCGAATCCAAAGAGAAATTTAAGGATATGCAGCTTCACCTGGAGTTCATGGTCGATGAGAATGGCAAGACCGGACAGGAGAATGGCAACTCGGGCGTTTACCTGGCCGGCTCCTATGAAGTGCAAATTTTGAACTCTGTTCCCCGCGGTCCGCTCATTAACGAGTGCGGGGCGATTTATAACATCAAAGCGCCTGATTACGCGATGGCCAAGCCTGCTGGGCAGTGGCAGACTTACGACATAACCTTCACGGCTCCCAAGTACAAAGAAGGTCAAAAAGTAGCCAACGCGAGAATAACGTCGTACCACAATGGCACCCTTATCCATAAGGATGTTGAAGTTCCCCACGAGACCGGTTCGGGTCGGCCGGAGAGCGACCAGCCAAAAGGATTCACCATCCAAGATCACGGACACCGCATTCGGTTCCGCAACATTTGGGTGAAGTAAAAACCGGATGTCAGCTTCGATTCTTGACGGGAAAGCGCTCTCCAAACAGCTCCGAAGCGAGCTCAAGGAAAGGGTTGATAAGTTGTGTTCGCGCCGGATTATTCCCCGTCTTGACGTGCTCGTTGCTGCTCAAGATCCCAGCAGTCTGGCCTATGTGAATATGAAGCACAAGTGGGCAGAAGCGGCGGGAATCGAGGGGGAGAGCTACCCGGTGGACGAAACTTGGAGCCAATCCCAGCTTCTCGAGAAAATCCATGAACTGAACGAGAATCCCGCAGTTCACGGGGTTCTCATCCAGCATCCTCTGCCAAAACACTTGAATGAGGATGAGGCCTTGCTGGCGTTAGGCGCGCAGAAGGATGTCGACGGTATTACCCCGCAATCTCTGGGTCGACTTGTCGCCGACCTTCCCGGGTTCAGATGCGCCACACCCCTCGGCATCACCAAGCTTCTGGATGCCTTCGGCATCCATTGCCAGGGCAAACGGGCCGTGGTAATCGGCCGGAGTGTGATTCTTGGGAAGCCTATGGCGCTCATGCTGCTCCAACGCCACGCCACCGTCACTATCGCCCACTCGCGAACCCAAGACCTCGTTGAGATTTGCCGTGACGCCGACATCCTGGTTGCCGCGGTAGGGCGTGCCGAAATGGTCAAAGGAGACTGGATCAAAGCCGGCGCAGTAGTAATCGATGCAGGCTACAACAAGGTCGACGGACGCTCGGGCGATGTTGGCGACGTCGAGTTTTCGACCGCGAGCCAAGTTGCAAGCTGGATAACTCCTGTTCCTGGAGGCGTCGGACCCATGACCGTTGCCAGCTTGTTGAACAATTGCGTTGATGCGGCGGAAACGGCGATGGCGTAATTTGATTTACCTTGTGGCCGGCATCGCCATTGGCTATTTGGCGCTTTGCTTCTATTTGGCCCACCGTTACGTGTATCCCGGAACGTCAAACTCGGCCGGTCCACCATCGAAATTCACCACCCCCAAAGATTTCAACGCTTGGACAAACAAAGATTGGAAGCGACCAGCGCCGATATATATCCTTGTTCACGGTTATGGTGGAACCCAAGAAGGATGGAGCGACGTTGCTGAGGAATTGCGCCGGCGCGGCAACAACATTGTTATCCCGGCATTGCCGGGCCATGATAATCGCACCTCGGAGCCATGCGGATTT
>DATFHI010000126.1:0-3356 GCA_035248525.1 Fimbriimonadaceae bacterium
AAGGCGAATCGCCATGAAGGTCCTTGTTGCGGGATGAATTCGCCTATCACGCGCTTTGACCGGGATTGCAGCAAGGACACAGTCCACCAAGTCTTGGGTGGTCTTTAGAGGGGCCACTTTCCGTCGCTCAACGATCTTGCGGGCGATTGCTCTTGCCCACCGCTCGTCGCCATTCTCCCAAAGCACTCTTTCCAGTTGATCCAAGCTCATGCGGTTGAGGAGCGAAGCGGCGGGTTCGCCACTGGTCTTATCCATCCGCATGTCCAACACGCCTTCGGATTTGAAGGCGATCCCGCGTTCTGGATCATCGATCTGGGCGCTGTTCAACCCCAGGTCCAACAGAATGCCGTCCGCTCGCCAAGATCGCTTCTGCATCAGCTTGGGAATTTCCCGGTAATCGCAACGCTCTAAGTCGATTTGAGTCCCTTCGGGTTTACCAATTCGATCTTTGGCAATCTCCAGCATCTGCCGGTCCCAGTCGGTGCCGAGAAACTTCCCGCCGGGGCTAATCCGGCGAATCATTTCCAATGCGTGCCCGGCCAAACCGAGCGTTCCGTCCACGGCCGTACTTCCCGGAATCAACGGAAGAAGATCGAAAACCTCCTTGAACATGACCGGATCGTGCCTAGGCTGCGCCATGACTAGATGCCCCATTCGCTGCCTTCGATCTGCTCCAGCACCATGCTGCGAGCCTGATCGATTAGGCGACGTTGCTCGGCGTTGTATTCGAACGGATTGGCTCGGTACTTCTTGAACTCTTCCGCGTTCCAAATCTCCAGGCGGTTGCCGGCGCCGATTAGATTCACTTCTTCCTTCAGGTTGGCCATTTCGCGCAGCCACTGGGGAATAACGAATCGGCCCTGCTGATCGCAATTGAGCTCGTCCGCCGTTCCCAGATACTTCAGACGAGAGTAGTGCTCCCATCCCGGCTGATCCGACTCTGCTCGCTCCACTTTGGCTTCCATCTTTTGCCAAACGGATTTGCGGTACAAGGCCAGGCAGCCATTCGGCATTACCGAAGCAACAAAATTCCGACCGAGGCGATCTCGATTCTTCTTGTCGATAAGAATCCGACCCTTGTCGTCCACCGCAGACACGAAGAATCCGCCAAACCTTTCTGGTGTCTGTTCTTCGATGGAAGCCATTCGATCGCAACGTCCTCGCCTCTTAATTGCGTGGCGGCATCCAATTCCCTTTGTCCGCCGCCTCGCTTGAATCCTGGGTAGAGCACCCCGCCCTTGCCCCTTCAGTGCGTTCCAGGCGTCCTGCCTTCCGCGCACCTCAGCGACCATGATCTTATCAGGAAAATCTGGGAATTAATGGTTTTTTTTAGGAATTTTATGATTTTGAATCATGCGTATACATATATGTCAGCATTTGTCTACTAGTTTGTCCATTTGCATAACAAGTCAACCCAAAAGGTGCAGGGTATTGGCTGTAGTCCCTCGACTAATGTTTAAGGAGCGATCTGAAGTGCGCTCTTAAATTGCTCTCGGTAGATATCTCGATAGATGCCAGGCTTGGATACCAGTTCGCTATGTGTGCCGCAATCGACAATCTGACCGGCTTCGACGACGTAGATCCGGTCCGCATCTACAACTGAGGAAAGTCGATGGGCAATGATGAAGGTAGTTCTTCCTGCCATGACCCTAACCAAAGCCTCCTGGACTTTGGCTTCGGTTTCGCCATCGAGCGCGGAGGTCACGTCGTCCAGAATCAAAATCGCGGGGTCGGTGAGAAGCGCTCTGGCCAGCGCCAGGCGTTGCTTCTGCCCTCCGCTCAACTTGATGCCGTCTTCTCCGATCATGGTGTCGTATCCATCCGGCAAGCTCATGACGAATTCATCCAAATCCGCGGCTTTGCAGGCTTCTATGGCGGCGACAGAATCGGCGGTGGGATTGCCGTACTTCACATTCTCCAAAATCGAAACACTAAAGAGCACATTCTCTTGGGCCACCATAGCCACCCGTCTGCGCACCGACTCCAGACGTAACTCTCGCAGATCGTGGCCGTCGATGAGGATCGCGCCCTCCGTGGGATCATAGAACCGCATGAGCAGATTCAAAAGGGTGCTCTTCCCTGCTCCGCTATGACCCACCAAGGCGATAACTTCGCCGGGTTCGACGGTGAAGGAGACGTCGTCGATCGCTTTCTTATCCGGCACGTACTCGAAACTGACATTCCGGAACTCCACCCTTCCCTGGATCCGATCCAGTGGAATCGCCCCGGGGCGGTCCTCGATATCCGGGCGCGTATCCAGGGTTTGAAACACTCGTTCCATCGCCGCCAGCGCCCACTGCAAGGAGTTGTTAAAGTCGACTACGCGCACCGCGGGGTTGAATACGAATGCAATGTAGAAGGTTAGGGCAACGAGCGCGCCGGTGGTCAACTCTCCGCTTTGGACAAGCGACCCGCCATACGCATACACAATTCCCGTACCAACCGCCGAGATCACTCCGGAGACCAGACCGAGTCTTCGGTTCAAATGCACCTGGCGCATATCGACGTTGAACTTGCCCTGAACGGAGTCCATGAAGTTTTGGGTTTCGGCATCTTCCCTCACAAACGCCTTGACGACCCCGATTCCCGCGATCTTCTCCGCGAGTTTGCCGAGCATCTCATCCCAGAGCCGCCGTTGTTCTTGGCTCACTTCCCGGATATGCCGAAGGAAGGTCAAGTAACTGATTACATAAAACGGAATGAGTCCCAGGATGCACAGGGCAATCCGCCATTCCAGATAGAAAAGCATGCCGATAACGGCGATAAGCGTCACGATGTCGCTGATGAAGGTGACCAATTGACCCTGGATCAACCCCTGGATCAGCTCGATGTCGCCGGTAACGCGAGCCATGATTTTTCCGGTCTGCGTCTGGTTGTGATAGGCGAGGGAAAGTCTTTGTAAATGTTTCCAAGTCGCAAACCTCAGGTCGAACACAAACCGGTGGCCGATCCAAGTCAAGGTGTAGCTATTCGCGAACGAGAATGCATTCCGTAATGCAATAACCCCAAATAGCGCAACCGCCGTCCAGAGCACAACCCTTGGCGCCTGGTCCGACCGTTCCTTTTCGATGGTCTGCCACCGAGCAACTTCGGCTTCATCTATAGCTGCGTGAGTCGAATCGGCAATTGATTTGGCTTTGGCCAACTCCCGCCGGGCGTCTAGCGGTGGCTTGATTCCGGAATCGATGGCGGTTTGAAATAGCCTCGGAGGAACGATCTGAAGGAGGGTAACGAGAAGGGTAAGCAGAACCGCCGAAATCACTCGGCCACGATAGGGCGCGAGAAAAGTAAGGGTGCGGCGAAAGGATCGCACGATAAGGTTTACCCGTTTTGCCGAACGTTACAAACGAAAAAGG
>DATFHI010000127.1:0-11812 GCA_035248525.1 Fimbriimonadaceae bacterium
CTTGCCAGTATTAGAACGGGACGCTCTTTGTATCCTCCGCTCGCGGTCTTCTCGACCCGAGCCCACCAAACCTGCCCTACTTTGTTCGCTGCCACTACCAGGATTTGTCAGCTGGCCACAATTTTTGAATTGCCCCCTGAGCAAGTGCCAAGGTATCTTCTGCACATTCATCGCCGATACTCAAATGAGATGAAGCGTCAATTCGCCGGGCCTGGGGCAGAATTTGGAAGCCAGAACTGTGTGAAATGGGAATATCCTGCCCAGTCGTAACCCGGGTTACATTTGGGGTCACCGTTATGTCATCTACCATTGCTTCGTCGACAATCGTGTAGCTAAGAAAGACACGGCTAGCACTGCCTTTGAAGTTTGTTAGAATCTGCTCCTCAATTTTAGACATCTAGTTTCTCCTGCCCCTTCACACTGATAGTGATCGGAATTTGGGCCTTTGTATCTCCATCTACTTCAATCTTCCATTCATGACGACCTTCTTTGATGAGTTGAAGATTTTCAAGTTCCAAAATCATTGGAATCTCGATCGGGGCTCCGTCGGGTCGAACATCTGGCACCTTTGACTTCAGCGGGCCAATCTTGAATTCCTCCCTGCCATCCTGATCCAAGAACTTAAGGGTCAACTCAAATTGTCGGTTCGCCTCGTTGACTGGGCAACTAATTCGAAAAACTAAATAAAGTCGCTTGTGAATCGAGGGAAATCTCTGAACGGTAATTCGCTCAAACACTCCCAGTAGGTTCAATTTTCCCGAGCTATCTGCACTAGCATGGTCCGCGACAACGGCGAACGGAATCGTCATGAACGCTATTCTACGACGTTTCACCTCGATGTATCGAAAAAGCCTACAAGATCGGGTGGTTCGGATCGTCGGGTTCATCCACACCCGGCATGAAGTAGAAAAGCCCGAACGTCTCGCTGTCTGGGTCGATATCCTGGATAGGAGCCATCGGCTGAACCGGCAAGCTGAGCATCTCGGCATATTGCGGCTTTAGCTTCTTCTGGATGGTTTGCACCATCGCAGGTCCAGGCCGCGCGCCATCAAGCTTGACGACAGACGCATCAAGCGCCTTCCGGTAAATCGCAAGGGAGTCCATTAGCTTGGAAGGAATGGCTCACGCGGAGCCTCCAATTCGTAAATAGCCATTTGCATCGAGTCTTTCGAATAGGTCGGGTTCACGTTTCGAACGAGCCATTGCGACTGCTCGCCGAACCTTGTGACGGTGACCGGATCGTAAAATCTCAGCGGCCGCTTCTTGCCCTCTTCGTCCTCGTGATCGATTAAAAGAAGTGGCGCGATGAACGACATCACCCTGGTCGAAAGGCAAGCCACGTCGAAAACGCGGCGAGTTACAAGATTGACCGCCTCGGGCGTTTGGAGCGTGGGGTCGATTACGTATAAGGGAACGTCGTAGCCAATGTAATCCGGATGCTCTGGGTCGGGATACCAAGGATGGGTGTCAGGCAGCCCCAGGAAGTTGCAGCTCTTGAAGTTGTAGGCGACTTGCGTCAAGAGCGCGAGATCTGGCGGAGTGCCGGCCAGGATTCCCGTTCCAGTGATTACCAAACGATTCGCTTCGAGCGGCCGCGTGGATGTCTTCAGGGTGCCCTTTTGGATAAATGCGGTTGGCGGGTCCGTCTCATAGCTCCCGAGCGTGTGGGCGAGCTTGTTTGAAGGGCCAGCGTCGACAAATGCTGCGACGTTTGTATATGGCGGGGTTGGAGTGGCAACGAGCGTCCACTTGCCATAGGTTCCGGCGTTCGGATCGTATGTGATCCACATCGCCAGATAGTCCTTGGCGATTCGGACGACGTAGTCGCACAGATTTGCAAGCGGTTCGATGAACAGATCATTCGTCGTCGACGGGTAAAGCCGGATATCCAGATCCGGGATATTGAGCATGGAGTCCGGAAATCCTGCCCACTTGAACATCGTGCGGATCGCATCTGTCGCTTTCCACGGCGGCTGAACTCCGTCCACCCCGACTGGCGCATTCGGATCCGGCCCATGCCAATCGAACCGAATGGAGCTAAGCGCCTCTGAGAGCCGCTTCCATACACCCATGAAGGTCAGATCGTAGCTTTTCCAATTGCGATCTGGCCAAAGTCCAGTTGCAGTTCCGTGCCCCTTCGCATGGCCCTCGTTATTGACCAAGTGCCCACGAAAAAGAACACACCGCAATTCGTCGTCTTCGGAGTCGTATTCCGTCTCGAGTTGCGCTAGCATCCGGCCGCGAACGCTCAGCCTCGTCAAACTTGCCCTAAGGTCCTCTATGTCCACACGCATGGACTCATGCGACGGGTCGGCTTCAGCTCCGGTGATGCTGACGCTCATCAAGGCGCCCTGGTCCAGGCCTGAAGCCGTATGCTCGAATTCCGTGGGGTCGATAGTGTTCACCAGGCCGTCCATTACGACTTGGTATCCCTCAAGGATAGGCGTTGCTTCCTCGGTACCGGTGAATTCCCAACGAACGTAAAAGAACCGGGTCCTGGCCGGAATAGTAAAGCTCGTCAGATTTCCCGATGCGCTCGTTGCCGAAATCTCGATGTCTGGATCGTTTGGATTCTCGGCAAAGTAAAAGAGCCTGGGCGATAGCGTTGTGCCCGTCGGCGTGTGTCCAAGCGCATAAATTTTGAGAACGAGATTCCCAGAAGGCCAGAAATCAAGAGCAAACGGATCATCGATCAGATACCCGCTCGTGTAATAAACCAGCTTGGAAATCTGGAAGGGGATCCGCTGATCCCGCCTCGTGTCCACTCTGACCGGAGTCGATTGCGCGGGCAGGCTCTCGGTTCTTGCTTTCGTTCGAGTTAGTACGAATGTGCTTTGCGCGGTTCTGCCGGGCTTCTTGGTCGTGGTCGCACTTAATAGGCCAGGGCCACCGGAATATACGCTCTTCTCGTCAACCTTGACATCGAACACAATCGCGCCAAATGGGGCGGTTACGAGCTTTCCAGGACCAATCGGCCGGATTTCTATGCGGTGCGATTGGCCGGCAACCGAATAAGCGGGGGCGTACTGGAAACGGTGGACGGGCATCCATTCGTCGGCAGATTCGCCATTGAATCGGACCTTCTCGTAAAGGATGCACTTGCCATCGCCAAAGAAAGAGATTTGGTACCGTCCGGTCCCTTTCCACTTGAGCCCGGATCCTGCCGGCCCCGAGAAGTGGAACGTCGCGAACTTATGAGGGATGTGGATAAAGCTCGATGGAGCGATGAAACTGAATACCAAGGGAACGAGGCTAAGCGGCTGAGTGCCGAGCGCCACGCGGTCCATGGCGACATTCTCTCCTTCGGGCTCCGTGGCACTGGGATATGCCGCCTGGTCCGAAGATATTCCTTCTCTCGAAGGGACTGATATACCTGGGGCTGGCCCCGGCCGCCGCGATTGCCATCCCCATAATCATCTTACTCGCCTTGTTTGTTACTGCCGCCGGGAAAGCTTCGGAGATTAGAGTTTGGACAATATTCGGAAGGACAATCTTTAACCCCACTTGGTTGAAGAGGTTCGTTCAATGGATCGCGAAGTTCCAAAAAACCGGTTGGTGGATATTTGGAGCAGCAGCGTTTTCTATCGCATATTCGCTTATTCTCGGCCTCGGCTTTACAGCAGAAGGGAAAGCGTTTGCAGAACAGAATGGTTTAACAGCTTTTGTGAACAGAGCGCTTGCGACCGCTTATATCTTGCCTGCAATCGTCTTCGCTCCTATCGCAAAGGAGCCGCTTAACCGACTCTTCGCCTATTTGCTAGGGAAATATCAAAAAAACACGGCTGAGATCCTTGAAGACCTCCGATCGTGGCGGCTTGAACATAGTCATGACCTGGTCGAGATTTTCGAGAAGGCCCACTTGTCTATGTCTGGACCCGGAAAGGTGATCGGCGAGGTCGCAAGACAAGTTGCGATACATGTCCGTTTGGCATTCATTCGCATCTCGCCCCCAAATCTCCCAGAGGTCAAGGTGCGCATTTTCGAAGTACAGAAGGGCAAGATCATCCGAGAACTCGCCATGGCTCCCGCAAACGCGACGAGAGTCACGCCATTGACCGTTATCCAAGACCCAAAGTCAACTGCAATGCAGGCCGTCAATTCTAAGAAAATCCAAATCATTCCCGATATCAAAATTGAAGTTGCCCATGGAGCGAAGTCCAAATATTTTTGCCCATCATCTGAGGACAAAGAGAATGCGGTTGGATCGCTGATCTGTTATCCCGTGCAAAGGCGAACCAACGATGAAGTTGTCGCAGTCATTTGCATTAGAAACGCCGGTGAGCACGCTTTCGACAAGGCGAATTCGAAATTTTATGAGCAGGAGTTGGGCCTATATGAGGCAGATTTGGTTTTCTCTGCTATATTTGATTCGGCAAATGAAGATAATTGATTGGTTCAAAAAGCCACGGGTATCCGCTCGTTCATTCAGGTTGGACGCTGCCACCGCCAAGGAGTTGAAGCGGATTCGAAAGAAATCTGAAGCCGCCCGACTTGTTGTTCCCGACCCGACTTTAAGGGTCCGATAACCTTTTAAGATCACGGTGAGAGCGCCCCTCACTGGAACGAAGCGGAAAGACGGCCGCTGGCAAATTACCGTCCAACTCACCACCATCAAGGGCCAAAAGGTCCGCAAAACTCTTTACGCTCCAACTCAAAGCGAAGTCCAAGCCAAAGCCCGGCAACTGATCTACACGACGGGAAGGGAAGCGCCAAATGATAGCACCCTCCAGGAACTGATCGATCTGTACCGGACATTCATTCTCTCGAAGATGTCGGACGGCGCCAAGCGGCAGTACGAATGGGCGTTCACGAAGATGGAGTTCGGCAGGGTGGTCGACATCGATATGCCGCATGTGGTGCGCTGGCTTAGATCGCTAGATGGTCTGTCAGGTAGGTCCATCCAGGTCTGTCGAAACGTGCTCAAAGTGTTGCTCGAGTACGCAAGAGAACTGGGATGGATCAAAGACAACCCGGCACGAGGCGCCAAGTTGCCACGGCCGGCGATTTCCGCGCCGCGTCGACGAATGAGTGAATCCGAATGGCTGAAGATCGTCGCCGCTGAGCCAAACGAGCGTCATCGGGCTTACTGGAGAATCCTGGGAGAAACAGGAATGCGGCCGAGCGAAGCTCTCGGGCTTGTCGAGCCGATCATTGAAGACGGCTTTTTGCGACTGGGCAAGTCGAAGACAATCGCTGGGGAAAACCGGATCGTTCCCGTCAGCAAACAGACCGCGGAATATCTGCGCGAGAATCCCAGGCCCTTCCCGATGGACTTGCACAATGTCCAAAGAGCTTGGCGAAATGCGTTAAAGCGAGCGGAGATCCCGCACACCAATTTGTATCAGCTGCGCAAGATGCGTTTAACGCTTTGGATCGCTCAGGGGTTGCCGGACGAAGTGGTCAAGGAGCTCGCCGGCCATTCGTCCATCGAGCTCACGATGAACGTGTACACTAGGATCCCAATGGAGCGGGTAAAAGCGGCCCTCGATGAAGCTCAGTCTGTCAAAGGTCTGTCAGCCAAGTCGATGAAATAGCCGATTTTGAACCTAATGCCCCCGTAGCTCAGCGGATAGAGCAACTGCCTTCTAAGCAGTGGGTCGCATGTTCGAGTCATGTCGGGGGCGCCAAGACTGGGCGGCAGCTGGATTGTGTGCCCGCAAGTCCAGAATCCTCTGATCGACCATAACGGTTAGGCGCTGTGGTCGTCTGGCTAGATAGGATTCGAAAAAAAATGGGCCTCCTGAACGAGCTACGCTTGCCGTGTCGAAACAAGCGGGCTCTCCCCTTTTAGATAACGGTTCAGGATGGCCCTAAGATCTTCGTTTTTGCGTGCCGCTTCGCGAGCGACATTAATAAGGTACGCGACACTGCAAACAATCGCCTGTAGGCCTTTTGGCTGACAAGCAAATATATTGGGCAAATTTGCTGTGGGCAGCAAAGCCTGGTAAAAATACGGGTTTTCTAAACCGCTTAACATGGTGTAACGTCCTAAGCAGGGGCGGTTGGATGCGAATTGCTCTCCCCTTGACGCATTCTCCGCCTTCTTTTTATTTGTCCACAAACGCCTTTTGCCAAACAATATTCGGCTTGGCCTGAATTCTCCGCCATCTACAGGTTCAAATCAGCGCATGATGCAGTTATGCGCTTCGCCACCAAGCCCATTCGAGTTGGTCAAGATTTGGAATCCGACCATCGCGCCGTAATCCAACCGCTATATCAATCGGCTACTTTTGGTTGGAATTCGCTTAGCGAAATTCCTTCCATCGATTACACCCGCTGTCAGAACCCGAACCGGCAAACCCTGGAGAAGGTGATTGCCGCACTGGAGAACGGGGAGCACTGTACGGTGTTCGCGAGCGGAATGGCGGCGATTATGGGCGCATTTAGCTTATTGCAGTCCGGAGACCACTTGCTTGTCGCGAGCGATATTTACGGCGGCACCTTCCGAGTGGCCGAGAAGCTGCTGCCTAAGTGGGGCATTCAAACTTCTGATATCCCGACTCAGGATCCAGTGAGCATCGAAGCGCATATCCGGCCGAATACGAAAATGATCATTTTCGAGGGCCCTACGAATCCGAATCTGAGGATCATGGATATCGATGCAATCGCTCAAGTTGCCAAGCGAAACGGAATTCTTAGCGTATTCGACAATACTTTTGCTTCGCCCTTTCTTCAGAATCCTTTGGATCTGGGGGTGGATATCGTGGTGCACTCCACAACCAAGTACATTGGGGGCCATAGCGATGTAATTGGGGGTGCCTTGGTCACCAATAGCCAAGAGATCCACGATCAAATGTTCGAATACAGCAAAACCGTCGGAGCGGTACCAAGCCCATTTGACTGTTGGCTTACTATCCGCGGACTCAAGACCCTTTCCGTTCGCATGAAGCAACACTGCGAGAATGCATTACGGATTGCGGAGTACCTGGAAGCGCATCCGAAGGTGGCTAAAGTTCACTATCCTGGCCTGGCGTCGCACCCGGATCACGAGCTTGCCAGTCGCCAAATGCGCGCATATGGCGGAATGGTCTCCTTCGAGGTGGCCGGCAGCGGAGAAGACGCTTGCACTTTCGCCGAAGGTTGCAATGTATTTCTCCTCGCCGAGTCGCTGGGAGGAGTGGAGTCGCTCATCGGCTATCCGCCCCTCATGTCGCACGCCACGATGACCGAAGAGCAACGTTTGGAAAAGGGGATTCCGCCCACGTTGATCAGGTTAAGCGTTGGAATTGAAGATGTAGAGGACCTAATCGAGGATATCGAACAGGCGCTTGCTAAGATTCCGGCTCGGGAAACCGTTACTGCCTAAAGCCAGATAAATCCGCCGAATACCGTGGTGGCAAATAGCAACGTTCCGAAGTTGTGAACGGAATGCATGACCATGGACGGCACCAGGGAACCGGTCTGTCGGGAAAGGAATCCGCTCATTCCGCCAATTGCCGCCAACGGGAGCCAAGCCGGAATCCCGGTGGGATGGATGGCGGCGAATATCAATCCCTGGGCGAGGATCGCCAGCACCGGTCTGCCCCATGATTTCGCTAAGGCGGGCAGGAGCGTCCCACGAAACATAATTTCCTCGATGATGGGCGCTCCTACTGAGGCGGCGAAGAGGATGACCAGCAATTCTGGCAGGCCCACCCCGGTTTGAATCTGAACCGTAGTCGGGTGCTGCGGCTTGGGAAGACCGGCAAATATCCATTGCCCTACGACCGCGAGAATGAGGATGATGGGCAAGTTTGCCAACGCCGCGCCAACGCCCCAAGCGATGTGCTTGCCAAGGTTGACCTTGGATAATCCTATGTCGCGTAGCGAAATCAGCTTCTCCCATACTGGAACCTTGAATAGGGAGAGCACGATCGTAATCAGTGCGGCATAAATGACCAAATTGGCGATCGGCTTGGCCTCAGGGGGCATCTTAAATAGCTGAACGAGAAGTGCAACTACCAGTTGAACTCCCAAAAAAATGAGGAGTATTTGAGCGCAGCGCATCGCCAAACGGTCAGCATCGGCCAATGAGATTCTTTCCAAAGGAAGTCCCTTTCGGGGCAAAAACCCTTGCGCCTTGGCGATCAGGAAGGCGATCCAGAGACCGATTCCAAGTAGGAGGGCGAGTCCAATTATCCCAAAGACGACAAATTTAATCAGAGCCGCGTTTTTGGGAACGAGTTTGTCCCGCAACGAGGGATCGCCGGCTTTTTCGTGGGCTTGCGTGCGGGCGAGTTTACTAATGAATCCGCCCCCGGCCAACTTCGTATCGAGTTCATGCACCCGATTTGGATCGATTTTCTTGGAGGAGAAAACTTCAGCGAAGTAAGGATCACGGGGCTCTTTGGACTGTTTAAGTTGGCCCAGCACGTCGGGCGGGATCAGGTCGCCGGATTCCCCTCGAGCGGCGGCGTAAATTCTTGCAGCAACGGGATTTTTCGCTGCGTCCTTTTCAAGTCCATCCGCGACTTGATCCAACGATGTATCGAATCCGGAGGATGGACCCGCGCCAAGCTGCCTGAACGACTCCCGCATTTGGACCGCGACCTGAAGCTGGTTAAGAGGCTCCAAGTACTTGTTGTTGGGGTCGGTGTCCCGTTGCAGATACTGGGCTAGCTCGCCCCCAACCATGATTGCGAAGACCGCAAACAGCGTGTACCAACCCGCGTACCGGCGAGGTTCTTTTGGCACGGGAATGTCGAATTCCGGAGCGGAAATTTGAGGAGGAGTATTCACTGCACGCCCAGCGATCGATCGTTGATACTAATCGTGTAAGTACTCTGGTGGGTCACCAATGCCATTGTCATCCAAATCGTTTCAGCCAGGTATTCCGCGATCAGGATGCCAAGGCCAATGGCTCTAAGTTTGTCATAACCCCTAAGACCGTAGTACCGCTGGACGAAGTTTTTAATCAGGAGCACGACCAATAGCCCAAACCAATAGTAGTCCACCCCATAGTTCATGCTCAGCACATAGCCTGCGGGATGTAATGGGAAGCCCGGAAACCGGAACCGCACTGCATCCAGGAGCATCACGAGGCTGAAGCCGAATAACGTCATGACGATTCCAACAATATCCGGGCCGTGGCGGTCCCGGATCATGTTCTGGACGTAAGTTTCCACTCCACTCCATCCCACCACTCCGGTGTGGTAACTGTGTGCGGTGGTGAAAAAGCTTCCCAGGAAAAAACCGATGATGACCACCGCCACGATCGCCAGGAAGATTGGCTTTTGGCGTGTTCGGTTGAGTTGTCCCATCTTCATCGCCTCCAATTGGAATGGCATGGGATGGTTGCGGAAGATACGGTTCATATACATGAACACCTGGCCGATATAGGCGGCTTGCGCATCGGTAATCCACCGCGTGCCGACGAACCGATTCATCAAAGAAGTTGGTCCGAAGAACGCGAATTCGTGCGTGGGCGGGCCCAGTTGTGCCCTTATCCGCGTGAGAACGATGCTAAAGATCAAGAATGCGGCGATGTACGGGACCATGTACCAAAGGGGCAACCCGCCGACCATACCGAATCCAACGCAAACGCAAAATGAAACGGCCAGCCCGATGAACGCCCATCGGTGGGAGACGCCGCCGTCGGTCGGGGTCGCCCCCATCCGGACATCTCGCCAAACTTCCTTCAGATAGTTCTTGGACACCCAAATCGCGCCTAGAAACATGGCGATTACCGCTCCCCAAGTCTGCTCATCGAAGTATGGTGGGCCGGGTTGGAGGCCTGTTCCACTGAAAGTATCTTGCGGAATACCGTAGCTGGCCAGAACTACGTGACTGAGCTTGCGCAGCAGAAAGAACACGACGAAACTGAGGAGCAAGTCGCTTGGCATGAATATTCCGATGGCGGCCATGTAGGGATAGATGGAAATTCGGAAGTCTCCAATGTTGCTCAGCGGAGGCTCCTTGAAAACCGCCCGAATGTCGAACAGGGTCTTCATCGGGATCGACGGGATATTGGGAAATAGGTAGTTGAAGCCGTTGAGCATGTCGATCGCGAACATGATCCCAAAGGCGATCCACATCGCCCGGCTTCGCCAGATCGGACCGTTGCCCCCGTTCTCCGCCATCGCGACTGGCAGCTGGATCAGAGGAAACGCAAGCCTTTCACGATCGCACCATGCCCCGCGCATGAGGCTGTTTATGCACAAGGTGGCAAAGCAGATCGAGAAGAACAGAGATCCCCAAGCCAGCCATTTCGGCAGGTACATGGGGACTTTCCCCAACACATAGAGCAGGTCGAAACCGCCCCCGCGGATCTCCGCGACCGCTTTTTCGTCCTTGATTACCAACCAATCCGGAATGTGCTTGATCAGGACGTCGCGAAACGTCGCATCGGTCTGCCTCAGGGGATAAGACCAAATTGCGTCGTTGGTGACGTTGATCCACTCCGCCGAACAAGCTCCCGCAACGGCGGTTATCGCGAAGATGATGAGTAGGTCGGTTTGGTTGAAGGCCGATTTCGGACTGATTTTCCGAATGAGCGCATTAATCGCCACCATCAGAAACAGGGCGCTGGTCGGCGGCACCATGAGAGAGAAGATGACGCTGTAGCTTTGGTTGGGCGAGACGTAGCAGACCGGTACGCTCAGCAAACATCCCAACAAAATCGCACGGAACCGAACCGGTTGCAGGTGCGTTCCGACCCGCGACAAAGATTCGGAATTAGGCTTCGTCGCGGCCATGATTGCTGCAGTCTAACCGAAGAATCGGTAGATTCTGCGCAATCTCCAACTGAAACCGGACGTCCGCTCGCATATGACTCGTACAATAGGTAAAGCCATTTCATGATTCCCAACTGGTTGAATCGAAAGGAATACCCCTTCACCGTCCACACCTTCGATACCCTTGATGGTCGGATGAGTTATCTGGATGAGGGGCGGGGACGACCCATCTTGTTCCTCCACGGAAACCTAACTTGGTCGTACCTGTACCGAGACATGGTTGCGGAGCTCAGTGATGATTTCCGATGTGTCGCTCCCGACTTTCTCGGCTTCGGACTTTCCGACAAGCCACGTCGAGGGGATTACACGGGCCTCGGTCATGTGCAGCGACTCCAGGCGCTCGTCGACCATCTTCAATTAGAGGATTTGACCGTTTTTCTCCATGATTACGGCGGACCAATTGGCATCGAGTGGATACTCGCTAATTTGCCGCGCGTGAAAAATGTGATCGTCTCGAATACCTGGATGTGGTCGCAGAATGATTCGGGTCGCGCCCACCGGCTGGCTAGCGTCTATTCCAGCCGCCTCAACCGAATCTATTATCACAATTTGCGCGCATCGCCTCGGTTCTTTATGCCGCCTTTGCTGGCCGACGCAAACCTAATGCCACGAAAAATGCTCGATCAATTCCTCATGCCGTTCGAGAACACTTCAGAGCGGGAAGGCGCTTATTGGATGGCCGAAGGGTTGATTAAAGAATCGGACTGGTTCGATTCCCTCTGGCATCGCCGGTCCTACTTGTCGCACATCCCCGCCTTAGTGCTCTGGGGAAAGAGAGACGAGATGCGGATTCCGGGCGAGTTAGAGAAATGGCGTTCCGTTTTTCCGCTGTCACGCCTAAAAGAGTTTGATGATGTTGGCGGACTCGGTCCAAGCCAAGTCTGGGACGACTACACTCGAGAAATCCAAGCTTTCTTCGCATTTGAAAGCCGTGTCCATGAACTCTAGAGTTCGCGGTGAATCACATAAATCGCAATCGTGCGGAGGAGATCTTTGGTGGGAGTATCCGGCAGGGTATCCAAAGCTTGAAGTGCCAGGCGGATTTCTTCATGGGCTAACGCCTCTGCGTGTTCGAATGAGCCTCGGGTGGACATCCAATC
>DATFHI010000128.1:0-3824 GCA_035248525.1 Fimbriimonadaceae bacterium
ACCTCTTTCATGAGCTCGTAGCCGTCCACCTCCGGCATTCCGATGTCGCTGATAATCACCGAAGGGACTTCTTGCTCCAACTGTTGCAAAGCTTCCTTGGCAGACGAAACGGTTTTGACCGTCGCCCCACCTTCCGTCAGAATCCGATTCAACAGGTCCCTAATTCCGTGGTCATCGTCCACTACGAGAATGGACAAGCCGGATAGCAGCGATGGAGTTTGGGTGGGTTTCGCGTACGCGAGCGATTTGCGACCCTTTTGGAAAATGGGAAGAGACACCGTAAAGACACTCCCTTTCCCCATTCCTTCACTGATGGCATGCGTGTTTCCACCATGCAAATCTGTGAATTGTTTTACTAGGGAAAGGCCGATACCCATGCCGCCGTGCTTTCTCGCGGCTGACGAATCCGCCTGAGTAAATCTATCGAATAAGCGCGGCAAAAAGTCAGGATCGATCCCTTGTCCGGAGTCCGCAACGCTGAGAACCGCAAAGTCGCCTTCAAACTTCAATGTGACGTAAATCCATCCCTTTGCGGGCGTAAACCTCACTGCATTAGATACCAAGTTGGAGACGATTTGGTTGATCCGCCTCTCGTCCGCCATGATCGAACCTGCTTCATCCAATGACCAGTCCAAAACCACGTCTTTGGATTGAGCCATTGGACGGAAGCTCTCTAATTGCGACCGAACGAGTTCAGGCAGATTCACTGGAGAAAACTCGAGCTGGACCTTTCCAGAAACTATGCGGCTAAGGTCCAAAAGATCATCCACCAAGGACTTCAAATTCTCGCCGCTTCGCGAAATTACTTCTGAAGCATCCTGGGCCAGTGATTCGTTCGCCGGACTCTTCTTTAACAAGTAAGCCCAACCCAAAATCGAGCTGAGGGGCGTGCGCAGTTCATGCGACAACGTCGCCAAAAACTCATCCTTCATCCGCGCGGCGCGCTCCGCTTCTGTCCTTGCCCGACGCTCGCTCTCCAGCAATGACTCTCGAACCGCAAGCAACCGTCGCTGCTCCTCCACGTCGGTCAAAGTGCACAGCCACTTCACAATCCGGGACTTCTCGTCCTTCAGCGCCACCGCGATGGAAAGAAAAGTCCGGAAGTTGCCGTCGACTCCTCGCAACGGGATCTCCATTTCGAATGTCTCGCCTGACTTCATGCACGCTCGCCACACAGGCTCGACTCTGGCAATGGTTTCGGGCGTCGTATGGGAGGACCAATCCCAATCTTTGCCCGGGACTTCTAGTGAACCCGTGTATTCGATCCACCGCCGGTTGTACCAAAACACCCGCCCTTCCGGCGTGGTCATGAGCGCCAATTGCGGAATCGAATTCGCCATCACTTCGAACTGCTCCGCCGCCTGGGCCAACTCGTTTACTTTGTCGCGAACCTGATACTGCCTTCTTCGCGATCTAACCGCCGACTCCAGCGCGCTTACAATCGAAACCGCCGCCGCCGGCCGCTCGACGAATGTGATATTCGATACCGGCTGCAACAGGACCCGCAGGTCCTCCACCAACTCGGACTTCGAAACGAGAACGATCGGCACATCCGACCACTCCGGTTGGTGTTGTACGGCATCGACCAGCGTCGAAATATTCGGTTGCAGGACGTATTGGTCGGACAGCAGTATGACGCCCACCCCGGATTCCAACTCCTTGGCCAACTCCTCAGGCGAATCGACGAATAAGCAGGACAGCTTTGCCTTCTCCAAGAGATGCTGGGTGATTTGTGCATCGCGACGGGTCGGCGCCATAAAAAGCACCCGTTCCTCTACATTTGAACCTTTCTGTCGCGCGGACCTCGCCATCTAACCCTGCTTAACTAAATCTTCTGGAACCTCTACCGGAATCCCCGACAGTACTCCCCGAAGCTGAGTAAGCGGTTCAGATACATGGACTCCTGAAGAATTGAAGGTGAGCCCTCGAATGGTCTCTTCGTGAAGTCCAGCGCGCTTCTTCACCACCGACACGGCCTTCTTAACCATGCCGCGGTGCTCGTAGTAACGATGCAAGATAACCGTGTCTGCCAAGTAACTTGTATCGATCGGCGACGTTGTGTTCAATGCCCCAACCATCCCGTGCTGAGCTACCACCATCAAGGTGGTCACGCCGAGCCTTCCCAAATACGACAGCAATTCGTGCAACTGAGCAGTTAAAAACGGCTCATCCGGCATTGCGTTCAGATAGCCGTTTAAACTGTCGATAAAGATAATGCTCGCATTGTCGACCTCGACCGCGTGCCTTACCATCGAGGCGAACTCTCCTGGTGAAACTTCTGCAGGATCAACTGTTCTAAGCGAAATCTGACCCGGACCATCTCCAACTTCGAAATCCAGCCCCACTGCTCTGCAGCGCTTCTGGAGCAAAGTCACGCTTTCATCGAACAGAAACGCCGACGCGTGCTCGCCATTCTTTGTTGCCGCGACCGAATAACACATTCCAATGGTGGACTTGCCGGTTCCCGCCGGACCCATTAAGAGAGTGCTGGTTCCCCGCTCGATGCCGCCTCCAAGCAAAGAGTCCAATTCGGAAACTCCGCTCGACACCAAGCTGTGTTCGTTCAATTTTCCGTGCTCTGCCGCCACCAACCGAGGGAACACTTCCATACCTCCGGTTACGATCGCGAAGTCGTGGAATCCCCCTCGGTAATGCGAACCGCGAAACTTCGCCATGTTCAACCGCCGGCGGGATGCTCCGTAGGGTGGCAAAGACTGATACAGATTCAAAACTCCATGCGCGATGCTCTGCAGTTGAATATCCGCCGACTCTTCGGACTTGTCATCCAGCAGCAGAATCGTCGCCCCCCGGGAAATGAAATACCGCTTCAACGCCAACACTTGGCGGCGATATCTCAGGTTGGTCTGCGCCAACAACTTCAGCTCAGACAAAGAATCGAAGACCACGCGATCCGGCTTGATCTTCTCCGCCGACTCCATGATCGACTTCGTCAGGCTGTCGATCTCCACCTCTTCCGGGTGGTACATGGTCACTTGCGCCTCGCGCTCCAGACTGTCTTCGTCGGGGATCAACTCGACAAACTCGATGCCTTTCAAGTCCCATCCGTGCGACCTTGCTCCCGCCTCGAGTTCGGCCTTGGTCTCGGAAAGGGTTATATAGAGGCACTTCTCGCCCAGTCGAACGCCTTCGCGGAGAAAATGGAGGCCGAGGGTTGTCTTGCCACTCCCGGGCGCACCCTCGATCAGATACATCTGGTTAGAGATAAAACCGCTACCCAGGATATTATCCAGACCGGCGATACCAGTAGCGCACCGCTTAACCTCACCAACTGAACCCATAGTCTGCAATTCTACATATTGAACTACCGCTGTGTGAAGTCGGTTCGCAAGGAATGGGAATAGTATGAGAATTAGGACGTTCAGGTCGCTGGCCTGAGCGTTGAAAGGAGCTGTGTGAACGCTCCCTTCCTCCTGGTGAGTCTGAGGAGAAGGGTTGGGGATGGAGGTGAGAATCCCGCAAGATTGAGGGTGCGACCCCCTCCCCTGCCCCTCCCCCGGAGGTGGAGGGGGACACGCCGGACAAATCCTAACCATCCGAACCAGCCGAACCGCTTAACGCCGGTCTGAAGCGTCTCGTGTCAAGCGTCCGTGCCAAATAATCAAAAAAAGTGAAACCATTTACATTGTATATCCGTCATACAATGTAGAACAACACCATGCAACCTAAATTCACTCTCGGAAGCTTTGAGGAACAGGTCTTAATGGCCATCTACTACACGGGAAATGAGGTTTACGGCCTACAAATCACCGAAGCAATAGAAGCGGCCACTGGTGCCGAAGTAAGTGCAGGAGCAGTATACGCTA
>DATFHI010000129.1:0-5442 GCA_035248525.1 Fimbriimonadaceae bacterium
TTTGCTGATGGTCGTATCAGGCGTGCTGATCCTCGGTCTATTTAAACTAAAGCGTTGGATTTAGGCTTTTCCAAGACCCTTGGGGGCTCTTGACCTTCCCAGGAAACCCGCTAATGCAATGACGGTCGCGATGTAAGGCAAAGCCTGCCAAGCCTCTGAAGGAATTTCGGCGCCGAACAGGTTGGTTCCTTGGAGTTGGATCTGAATCGCTTCGAACAGGGCGAATGCCGAGCATGCGACCATCGCCGGTAGCGCTCTCCACCCCCCCAAGATAAGGGCGGCAAGGGCGATGTAACCTCGGCCGGCGGTCATATCGTTCGTAAACCTTCCGACGTGGCTAAAGATGAGCGCTCCTCCAAGCCCGGTAAGGATCCCTGTGCAGATCAAAGCGACAAGTCGAACTCGAAGCGGACGAACTCCCATAAGCCGGGCCTTATCCGGGTCGCTTCCCACTGCCATGAGCCTAAGTCCAACTCGAGTCCGTCGAATGTAGAGGTGCATGAAGATCGGCAGGAGAATTGCGAGCACCAGGAAGATGCTTATTTGAAATCGTCCAACTGCACCCAAATCCACCGCCGCCGTGGGGAGCACCGGAATCGGAGTCTGGCGATCATTGTCCGTAAAGGCGCGATCGAGAAAGTTGGTCCCCCCAAGGGCGAGGGCATTGATCGCCATGCCACTGATAATGTGGTCGATCGAAAGCTTTTGGGTTAGGAGCCAATGCAAAATCGACATGGCGATTGCCGCCCCAACTCCGCAGGCGACTCCAAGGTAGGCATTATTCGTCGCGGCGGAGGCAAGAGCGGTTACACATGCCGCAGTGAGCATCTTCCCTTCGAGAGCCAAATTTATAATGCCGCTTCGCTCGCTGACAAGTCCACCAAGAGCGGCCAGGATCAGTGGCGCGGCCAACGTGAGTGCGCTGAGGATGACGGAGATGATAGCGATCAAGACTCCACCGCCTTGAACTTCCGGTAACGGACGGCCGCCGCAATGACGATGAGAACGCCAAGAATAACGGTCGTAATCCCTTTCGGCACGCCGAATACTTGGATAGCGGTTCCTCCTTTGGCGAGAATCCCAAACAAGAAAGCGCTGGGTATGAGCCCAACCGCGCTGCTACCGGACAGTAACGCCACTCCCAATGCGTCGAAGCCGTAGCCTGGAGAGAAGTTGCCGTAAAATCGGTGTTCAAATGCGAGGACTTGGATCGCGCCGGCAAAGCCTCCAATCGCTCCGGATGAAACCATGGCCCGAACAATGATTTTTTTGGCATCGATTCCCGCCATTGCGGCGGCGGTGGGATTTGCGCCAACCGCCCGCAATTCATAACCGCGAACCGCTTTCTTGAGCCAATAACCCAGTGCGATCGCGCCAAGAATTCCAATGACCAGGGCCGCACTGACGGTCCAAGGGCCTTGGTCGGCGACTCTTGGAAAGAAGCTGGAATCAGCGATGTTTTGGGTTGTGGTGCCCTCTTGGCTGGGATCTTTTATCGGGCCAGATACGAGTGCGATCGTCAAGAATCCGGCAATGTTATTCAGCATGATCGTGGTGATAACTTCATGCCCACCCCGATAGGCGCGAATCCATCCTGCGGGGTATGCCCACAACGCGCCCATGGCGATTCCCGCCAATATTCCCAGTAGCATGCCTACTATCCCAGGCAGCTTTATCGCCACGACCGAGCAAGCGCACGCGCCAACAGTGAATTGCCCCTCGACGCCAATGTTAAATAAGCCCGCTTTCAGAGCTAGAAACACCGCGATTCCGGCAAGGAGCAAAGGGGTCGTCTCTTTCAGCGTCCCAGAAATTGCATTGGGGGTTCCCAAGCTTCCCTTTAGCATTCCGGAGAGCGCATCCATAGGATTGGAGCCGGAAGCAACAATAGCTGCTATTACCAACCCGATACCCAAAGCCGCGAGGAGCAGGATTTGCATCCAGCGTTTCATTCTGCACCCACCATCAGGCGGCCTATGACTTCTGGATTACGTTCATTTCCAGCCCCAGGCTCGGAGAGCACTCCACGGTTCAAAACGACGATGCGGTCGCAATAGTCCAGGAGTTCATCGAGGTCATAACTCACCACCAGGGCGGCGGCACCTTCCCGACATTTCTCCCGAATGGCTTCATACACTTCACGCGTTGCGGCCAGGTCGAGGCCGCGTGCGGGTTGGAACGCCAGGATGAGTCGGGGCTTGCCGAAAAGCGCTCGCCCTGCTACAAACCGTTGCTGATTCCCTCCGGACAAACTCGCGATTGGCTCATCCAGACTTCCTCGCTTTGTTTGAAACCTGTCCGCAATCACACCCGCAGCCGTTCTGCGATCCCCTTCCAGAACAATTCCACTCCGGGAAAACGGAAATTGACGTTGGAGCCCAAGTGCGCAGTTTTCCACCAGCGACCACTCCTCGATCACGCCTTCGCCGAGTCGGTCCTCCGGGATGATCCGAAGGCCGGCGTCAAGCCGTTGCTGAGCCGAAATTTCGGTAAGGTCGCGGCCAAATAGCTTTGCTGAACCGCCAACAAACCCTACCGTTCCAGCGATGGCATGCAGCAGTTCTCGCTGTCCGCTGCCATCTACCCCCGCAATTCCAACTACTTCGCCGCTTCGTATCTTAAGGTTGATAGACTTTAGGGCAAGGTCGCCGCGATAACCTTTGACGCTTAACTCGCTCGCTTCGAAAATGACGTCCCCGGGAGTTTCGGCATGGCTTTCGGCGGGTTCCAACCGCTTGCCAATAATCAACTCCGCGAGCTCTGCGGGATTTGTCGAGGTGACGGACTTGGTTGCGACCAGCTTTCCCCCGCGCAAAACCGTAACTTCCTGACAGTAATCGAACACCTCGGGCAAGCGGTGGGTGACCAAGATCACGGTGCTCCCGCCGTCCACCAGTTGACGAAGGCTGGCGAATAGCGCTTCACCATCCAACGGGGAGAGCATCGCCGTGGGCTCATCCAGAATCATGATCCTGGAATTCCGCCATAGCAGTTTAAGAATTTCCAATTTCTGGGCGCCCGCCGGGGTCAAGTCCGCCGCGTCGCTATCCCAATCAAAACTGAAGCCCATCTTGGCGGCGAGTTCCTGAGCTCGATCTCTGGCGGCTGCCAATTGAATAACGGGGCCGCCCTCCGCGCCCAAGATGAGATTCTGCAGGCAACTCAACTCGGGAATGATCCCGTAATGCTGGCTCACCATGCCGATGCCGAGAGCAATGGCCTGAGCGGAGCTCTTGATGTCCACCCGTTGGCCTTCCACTTGGACCTCACCAGAGTCCGGCTGAAGGGCGCCATAAAGGACCTTCATAAGGGTCGATTTGCCCGCGCCGTTTTCTCCGACCAACGCATGCAGCGTTCCCGATTCAACACTTAAGTCGACCGAATCGAGCGCCTGCACTTCTCCAAAGCGCTTGGAAATGCCCGTCATCTTGACGGCGAGACTCAACCTGCGGCGCCCATCCTTAGGAGAATCTCATAAAGGGCGGCCGTCGTCCACTCGCCGTGACCTTCATCTTCCAGCAGGCTGAGCAATTGATCCACCAACTCCGTCCCCGGAATTGCCGCGTCGACCTGCTCCGCCGCCTGGCGGCAGTAGCCGAAGTCTTTCCGTTGGTTCTTGACACTGAATCCAGGGCTCCAATCTTCCGCCAGGATCTTCGGGCCGTAGTTCTGAAAAGCCCAACTGCCCCCCGCGCCTCCACCCACCAGTTCCCTGATTTGCGCCACATCCAAACCCGCCTTTTTGGCAAAACTCAAGGACTCGCAAAGCGCCAGTAAGGCTCCCCCAACCGCGATCTGGTTCGCCATTTTCGCCATTTGTCCTGCCCCGGGACCACCCACTCGCTCAATGCGTTTCCCGTAGTTCTCCATCAGCGGTCTGGCCTCTTCGATGTCGGCTTGGTCGCCGCCACAAAAGATGGTGAGTTGGCCGTTGATGGCGCCTGCACTACCGCCGGTAATAGGAGCGTCGATGAATCGCATTCCTTCCGAGGCAAGTTCCGCGTGAATCTCTTGGGCGCCGTCTGGTGCAATCGTGGAGTGATCGACGAACAGAGTTCCTGGGTTCGCGGTCGCCGCCATCGCAGTGATGCACTCCTTCACGTCTTCAGTCCGGTTCACGCAGATAAATACGGTTCCGCACTCCGTTGCCAGGCTAGAAAGGCTGGGGGCGACTTGTGCCCCGAGGCCCTGCAATCGATCCGATTTTCCCGGGGATCGATTCCAAATCCAAAGGTTCCGGCCCGACTTGATCAGGTGGCCCGCCATCGGCTCACCCATAGTGCCAAGTCCGACAAATCCCACCGCCAAAGACATGCTTGCGAGGGTACCCGCCGTTCAATTACAACGGGGTTTTGGACGCCGACCCTGTAATTCTGCCGATGAATTGCGAAAAGTTCCCAACTAGGAAAAAATTCTCAAAAAAGTCTTGGGTTTTTCCAGAAAGTGATGTAGTTTATTAGAGCCTCTTCTTGAGGTTTTGGGGATTTCGAAAGGGCCTAACCGCTCCTCGAGTCTAATCTAGTTGCCACAGGGAATCCCGCTCGCAAGGGCGGGAGGACCTTAGTTGCCACCCAATCTTCTAACTCTTGCCCCGTAACCATGGGCCGGAAAGCCTTCCATCTCGCCGAATGCCTCGATCGTGGGCGCCAACACCTCAAAAGAGCTCCTATTCAGATTCAGCACGGATTGGAATTTTAGGAAATCCATCACATTGACCGGTGATCCAAACCGCGCCGCCGTCGCCGTAGGCAACGTGTGGGATGGACCTGCGCAAAAGTCGCCGGCACTTTCCGGGGTCCATTCCCCCACCAAAATGCAACCTGCATTAACGATCTTGTCCAGCGCCAAATCCGTATCCGCAACTGCAATGCTCAAATGCTCGGGAGCGATTTGGTTGACGATCTCACACGCCTCGAGCAGGTCCCGACAGACAATTGCCGCCCCGAACTGGTCCATCGCCTTTTGCATGATCTCGCGTCGGGAAGCAAGTTCTAATTGCCGATCGACCTCTGCCAAAACTCCCTGGACCGCCGCCTCGCTGGTACCCACCAAGAACCCGGCGTTGTCTTCGGCATGCTCGATCTGAGTTAGGAAATCCGCCGCCGAAAACGCAGGATTTGACTGCTCATCCACCAACACGCAAACTTCGCTCGGGCCGGCATAACCATCCAAACCGACGCTTCCCCATAGCTGCCGCTTGGCCTCATTCACATAGCGATTACCCGGACCGGCAATCTTATCGACTCGCGCAACGGTTTCCGTACCCAACGCCATCGCCGCAATTGCCGCCGCGCCGCCGACCTTGACAAACTTCGCCACGCCGCAATATCGCGCCGCATAAAGAACTGCGGGGGCAAGCGTGCCATCCTGCCGAGCCGGACTGGCGGCAATGACCTGATTGACGCCCGCCACTTGCGCCGGGACGACATTCATGATCACCGA
>DATFHI010000130.1:0-4534 GCA_035248525.1 Fimbriimonadaceae bacterium
ATGACCATATTCAGGGTATTTGCGGCTCCCGCACTCATGTAGCCGCCCAGCATAACCGCCATAAACGGAACTAATCCGGGCCAACCCTTGGCGGCGGCAAACATCGCTGCGCCGGCGGTGAACAGCAAAAGTGAGATCACCCTTGGCTTGGTCAGGGCGATGTACGCGCCGATTGCTTCCTTGATCGCCAGATTTGACCTTGAAGAATTGCCCTCACGGTGAGGGCAGTCGGACCGCAGAGCCAAGGCTACGGCGACCACAATCGAAACGAATACCGCGTCGCCCAATACCAAGTGAAGCATCTGCATCCAGATCGGGGCATCGAGTCGTATGCTGGCCAGGCCGATCAGCAACTGCGCGCAAAACACCGCGCACATGATCTTGGTTGCCTTGAGAACTGACTCTGAAGGTCGGAGATGGCTCAGCATTCCGGCTATCATGCCAACGAACAACCCCACCGCCAATGACAGGTACGGATGCAAGGGCTGCAACTTCTGGAGCCAGTGAGCCTGGGGGTTGGCGGCTTGGGCGAGAACGTCCCGGACCGGCATCAAGGTATGGCTCAACGCAGATATTGCGCCCGTAACCGCCAATGCCGCGATAGAAACTAACCCCACGATCGCCATGGGAAGAACCGCACTCTGGCCCCGCAGGGTCATTCTGCCCTTACTCATTGCCGCAAGGGCAGAGAGGGCGATGCTGCTCACCAAGAGCATGGTAGAAATGACGTGGAACGACATCACTCCCAAGCGCGCAGCGGAGTCATTTGAAGTCACGAGTCCAAAAAGCACGAGAACCGCACCAATTGCGCCTTCAAGCATCGTCAGGCCGAGGGCGACCCATGCAAATGTTCTCCCCTGGTGACCTTTGGGGAAACTTCGGATCGCCATAACAACAAGGGCAATCGCGAATAAACCGCAAAGTCCGGTGGAAACTCGGTGTGATCCCTCGACGATTCGGGCGAAAACGCCATTCATCGGCTGATGACTCAAATCCAGGAGCGGCCACTGGGCGCCGCCCCCATCTCCGGATTTGGATGCCCGAACGAATACGCCCCATGCGACCGCGGCGAGGTTGTAAATCAGCACGAACCAAGCGAAATTCGCAAAACGAGGTACGGCTTGTCCAGATCGGAGATCTTCACCGCTCATGCCATCCAGAATTTCCGGGACATGTGCCTCGCTGGTTTGAGGTGAGGAGTCGTTTCGTTCCCGTGCGTCGGTGAAGGGGGTTTGCGGTTTCAAAGAGTCCGCTCTAAAGTTTGGCAAAAAATCATCAGGAATAGCAACTCCGAGGAAATGCTCCAACTGGGTTGCAATCCCTGCGTTTGGGCCGTACAATAGCCAAGAATTTTGTACTTTTTGCGCATGCAGCCTGCATTCGTGCAAAAAGCTGAGGTGGGTTAATTGGCCGGCACGAAAGTTACGACTCGAGATCAGATTCTGGATGCGACGGAACGCATCATGGCTCGCTACGGCTTCCGCAAGATGACGATGGAAGATATCGCCAAAGAAGCTCGGGTCGGCCGGCGAACCATTTACCTCTATTTCAAGAATAAAGAGGACGTTGCCCTTTCATCGATCGGCAGAGTCGTGGAACACGCTCAGGTACGAATGCGCGACATCCTCGATTCGGATTCCTTCTCAACCGTCGAGAAACTCCACCAAATGTTACGGGAGCGAGTGATGAGCCGAGTTCGCGCGGTGGCGGAGTATCACGAGAGCCTTGATGAAATATTCGAAATCGTCCGGCCTGCCTACATCGAGCGCCGAAAGCAGTACTTCTTTATCGAACAGGATCTCATCTCGCAAGCCCTCGAGGCGGGAATCGAACAGGGGGTTATTAAAGTCGCCAACCCCATGGGAACCGCAGCGATCCTGTTACAGGCGACGAACGCTTATCTGCCCTACAGTCTGAGCGTGCGGGAACTTGGCAATCCTGATCAGATTGAAAAGCAATTGATCGCCATGGTCGAACTCCTGATCAAGGGTTTGACCAGCGATTAGCGCCTAAGAAACTTTGCCCAGCTCTTCCTTGAGGGTATTGATGGAGTCGATATTCTCCGGATCGATTCCATTGAGTGCGGCCAGGTAGATGGAGACGAAGTCGCCAAAGTACGTGAGGCTAAGCATCCTTTCGAGAAGAGTTTTCCCTTGGGCAGTTACGTGATGCGCTTCGGCAAGATCTCCCACCAACTTTTCCGTAACGGCAGATCGGGTCTGCATCTTCTTGCTCTCCGAGCCATCGAGTAGGGTGATCATCAACCATTTCGATACGCCTTGCTTACCTGCTCCCACCCAGCCTAAGATTTCGTTGTGGTTCAGTTCCGGGTAGCTATTTGGGAATGCCAAATTCTTTGCGTTCTCATTGATTTGGCTCTTCCATCGATTAGCAATCGCTCCCTGCCAAAGCCCGAGACCGTAAATTACGGAAAGGTTTCCGAGCATCGCCTGCGCAAGTTGCTTGGTCGGGTTGGATTCGAAAGGAGAATCGACCCCCCACTTCTGAGCGCACTCCTCCAGGAGCATGAAAGCAGATGCGTAATCTTGCGCGGGGATCAGCTTTAGCGCCTCACTCGCAACCAATACAGGAATCAGCATATATCCCAAGGCAGTGCGCGGTGGTTCTCCGCCCGGAACCTTGAAAACAGGAAATCCATCCTTTTCGGCTTGTTCAGCAAGCTTTCCGCCGCTGGTAACCGCGATAATCTGCGCCCCGGCTTTTTTGGCGTCGGCATAGCTGCTCAACGTCTCTTCGGTGTTGCCGCTGTAACTGGCGCAAAAAACAAAGTCTCCGAGTCCTACATAACTAGGTAGTCGATAGTCGCGATTCACCAAGAACGGGACGGCTGCCTGGTCTTCGAACAGACACCGGGCAAAATCTCCGCCGGCTGCCGAGCCGCCCATACCCGTCAACATGACCACGCTTGGACGCTGGGAAGGAGGTTTCAACTCCACGGATTGACCAATTGCAAGAGCTTCTCGGCATTGCGCGGGGAATCGCTCGGTTTTGCCAAGCATGCCCTTTGGGTCGAGACGGGTTACAAATTCGCGGTCGTCGAGTTGGTGGGGCATGGCGGGAGTTTACTCTTGGACGATAGCTCCATGCGATTGGGCGAAAAGGATCGCCTGGGCCAAGTCGATTCGAGTTTGAGCCAAGGACGCCTGCCTTAGGTCGACGCCATGCAAACCAGCTCCGCGCAGATCCGCTTCGTCGAACTTGGCTTGAGCGAGGACCGAGCGGCTGAAGTCGGCATTGCGCAAGTCGGATTTGGTGAAGTCCGCGCCGTACAGATCGGCCTCGACGAGTTTGAGCCTGCGCAAGTCCAAGTCGGCAAGCTTTTGCAGCCGCAGGCTGGAAAAGGACCAGTCGCACGCTTCCACCTGGATTGCCCGCATATCGGCGCCGTCGAACCGACAAGCAACGAGATGCGTGCCCTCCATCTTGACTGCAAACAGCCTGGAATCAGTGAAATTGCACTGTCCAAACACGCAACCCTTAAGGCTGGCGCCATTCAATTGCGAGCGAGTGAAATCGCAATCCTGGAATTGGGAAGTGTTTAAGGTAGCCGATTCAAGCTGGCACGCCAAGAACGTGCAGTTCTCGAATCTGCAGTCGTGAATAGTTTGGTTACCGAAAAGCTCGCCGTCGAAACAGCGGTCTCGGTATTCGCCGGTCACTCGTCCGCGAACGGGTCGTATTCGTCGGCGGGCGGTGCGGACGCAGCGCTTGGCGCGGCTTTGCCTCCACCGTATTCGCCACCTTGGTCTTCGCGCGGGCGATCCAAACCTTGAACACTGTTGGCGACGATCTCGACCACTTCTCGGTTTGATCCGTCGCTGGCGGTGTATTTTCTCGCCTGAAGTCGTCCCTCGACCGCAACCAACCGACCCTTGGTCAGATAGTTCACGACATAATCGGCATCCTTATTCCAGGCAACGATATTGAAGAAGTCCGCGTCGGGTGAGCCGTCTTGCGGCTTGATTCGCTTTTGTACAGCGATTGAAAAAGAGCAGACGTTTTTGCCTGTCGTCGTGGTCCGAAGTTCCGGATCGCGGGTTAGGCGACCGATGAGTACGACACTGTTGACCATTTATTCCTCGAGCTTGTAGATTCGATGTCGGATTATATCGTCGCTGATGCGCATCAGGCGACTGAGTTCCGCCGGAATTGCGGCCGGAGCCTCAAAGTTCATCAAAACGTAGCTGCCCTCTTTAAATCCGTTGATCTCGTAGGCTAGCTTCCGCTTGTCCCACTTGCCGGCACTCTCGACAGTGCCGCCATGGTTCTCTACCACACCCTTGAAGTGGTCGGCGATTTTGCCAACCTCGGTGTCATTCAGGTCCGGCTTGACGATATAAAACGCTTCGTATTTCTTACTCATGATTGCTCACTATGGGCTTTGGCGCTACAGCAAGGTGCAAACCCGGATGCGCGCAGCGAGCCTTTTCAGGCAAGCGACAATGATACCTGAGACCGCGGAGCGTAACCATGACCCTCAGATCTGGTCGGTGTACGGTTCGCGTAATGAGGT
>DATFHI010000131.1:0-7375 GCA_035248525.1 Fimbriimonadaceae bacterium
CGCCATGGTAACGACTGGTATGGCGAAGGGGACGACATGATAGTTATCGACGGTGAGCCTTGGCCCCCAAGACTCCACGGCACGGGAACCGAGGACTATTTCAACACTGCATTTGGCCCGACGCAGGAGTATTCCGCTCCATATCACGGCATCACTGTCAACTCAGGGGACGAGGATTGGCGCTGGCGCGGCAAGAACTCCATGTATCGCTTCCACATCGAAGACCCCATCAGGTTCAGGAAGTCAATTCGCGTAAGCATCGAGCACGGCCACGCGAACAAGCTTTCAAACGACTATTCCAGCACCGCATATTGGTATCAGCTGGAACCCCATTCACCATTCCCCGCTCTCCTGCCGGTTGAACAGCGCATGCCAAGACTTGACCCAGACCCAGCCTAAAGCGAAGCGATTCTTTGGTCTACGATTTTCAGGATCTCGGATTCTAGTTGGCCAGCTTGCTCCGACATTGTTCTGGCTCTTTGAAGAGATGAATTAACAAATGCTTTGTCTTCGATGGACCCACAGTTGATCTTTACGTTTAGCGCGGCTCCCATAACCGCCGAACGCGCGGCCAATGCGCCAACTCCGGCATCTGAAACTGAATTCGGGTTTCCAATCTCCGCCATTGCCCGGATGACTTCCATTGATTCCAGGGCAACTTGCATCACTTCTAAAGGCACTTCTACTGCTTGCTTCGTTGCGGATTGAATCGCCTCGGCCCGTGCCGCCTTTTCCTCATCGGAGCCCTTGGGCAGGCCAAAGCAGGCCATCAACTCGTCGAAGGCGGCGGTGTCTTCATCGATAAGCTTGAGCAAGCGTGCGTAGTACGACTTTCCTGTTTCCGCCCAATTCGAAAACTCTTCCCACCGCTCATCCCAACCGCGCTTGTGACTTGAGAGATTGGCGACCATGGTGGCCAACCCTGCACCCATCGCCCCCATGGTGGCGGCAATAGAGCCCCCGCCCGGTGCAGGTGATTCGGACGCGGTCTCTTCCACAAAGCCCTCGACCGTCAGGTCGACCAACCGTTTGTCCATGCCTTCTTCCAAGGCATATTCAATGATCTTTTTCTTCGGATCGAAGGGAGAGAGCTCGTCCAAGCCGAGCGAGCGGATGGCGATCTTGATCAGTTCCGCATCTGAAACGCCGCTCGACCGCCGCTGCTTGTGCAAAAAATATCGGCCGGCATCCAGCATGCTCTGGAGCGGAATCAAGCCAACGAGCTCCGAGCCAGTTACACGGATTCCACGGGCCGCCGCCTTTTCTACCGTTTCATCAAATGCTATGTGAAGCGGCGTCTCCTCCAGGTTCGTGAGGTTCATGGACACCTGGCAAATGCCGTACTCCTTGATAAACCAGCCAATCCCCTTGACCTTCTTCAGAACGCCTGGCTCATAAACCGCATTGCCCTCTGCATCCCGGACGATTTCACCTACAATAGGATCGCCAATCCGCTTCAATCGTCCTTTTTCCCGAACATCGAACGCAACTGAATTGGCCCGCCGCACGGACGTGGTGTTCAAGTTGATGTTGTAGGCAATCAGGATTTCGCGAGCGCCAACCGCCGTCGCTCCCATCCGCTCATTAAACGTTGCCGGTCCAAAGTCTGGACGCCACTCGGGTCTGCTGAGTTTGTCCGCCAGTCCCTCGTACTCCCCCGAGCGGACAAAGCTTAAGTCGCTTCGCTCGGGGGTCGCCGCCGCATAGCCATAGTTGTAGATGGTCATGCCAAGTTCGTTGGCAAAACGCTTCGACAACTCACGTGCCCAACCTACGCAATCTTCCATCGAGCAATTGGAGATCGGTATCAATGGACAGACATCGAGAAACCCAAAGCGTGGATGCTCTCCGTGGTGAGCCCGCATGTCGATGAGGTCCTTACCAATTTTGGCCGCTTGAAATGCCGCTTCCAAGACTGATGAGGGGCTTCCCGCAAACGTGTAAACCGTGCGATTCGTCGACTTGCCCGGATCGACATCGAGCAATTTCGCCCCGTCAACAGATCGAATCGCCGCGGCAATCGCCTCGATCACAGCAGGGTCGCGACCTTCGCTAAAGTTGGGGACACACTCGATGACCGACTCGCTCATAGGTCCCTGGTTTTACCTTTGTAACACAATACAGCGTGCGCACCGCGATTCTGAACATTGGCCAGTTGATCACCATGGCAGGACCGCCTCGGTTGCGCATCGGCCCCGAAATGGAAGATCTCGGCCTGATCCACGACGCGGGAATCTTAGTCGAAAGTGGCCGAGTGACAGCCGTCGGTGAATCCAGAGTGATCGAGGGACTTACTGATTCAGAAACCCGAATTGTAGATGCAGCCGGGAAACTGGTCTCGCCTGGTATTGTTGACGCCCACACGCATGCCGTATTCGTCGGAAACCGCGCGAATGAATTCGACCTCCGGTCCAAAGGCGCAAGCTACCAAGAAATCAGAGCCGCCGGCGGAGGCATCCAATCCTCCGTTAATGGAGTCCGCAATGCCACGGCCGACCAACTGCTCGCTGAAACGCAAAGACATCTCTCCTGGATGCTCGAATGTGGTAATACGACCGTCGAAATAAAGTCGGGCTATGGGTTAAATGCCGCATCCGAATTGGCAATGCTGCAAGCGGCGTATCAGGCCGGACCGCAACGCATTGTCTCCACCTTTCTCGGCGCTCACTCCATCCCCGCCGGCATGTCTCGACAGACCTATTTGCATGAGGTCATCAACATGTTGCCAGCGGTAGAACCTCTTGCCACGTATTGCGACATCTTCGTTGAACAGGGCTACTTTGAACCCGAAGACGCGCTGAAGCTCTTCTCTGCCACCAAGTTGATCCCAAGAATGCATGCCGATCAATTTGGCGACAATGGCGGGGCAAAGCTTGCTGCCACGCTCCGATGCAGAACCGCGGACCATTTAGAGCACACCGGCCTGGGCGGCATACGCGCCATGAAAGATGGCAACGTCGTGCCGGTCTTGCTCCCCACTTCCGTGCTTTGTCTGGGTTTGGATAAATATGCCGAGGCTCGGACAATGATCGATGAGGGATTGCCGGTGGTGTTAGCTTCCGATTTCAACCCCGGCACCTCGCCTTGTCCATCCATGCCAGTGGTAATGAACCTGGCATGTACGCAGATGAAGATGACTCCGGCGGAGGCGTGGACCGCATCGACCATTAACGCCGCGCACGCCTTGGGCCTGGGTCAAGAAGTGGGCTCCCTGGAGCGTGGAAAATGCGCCGACGTCGTGATCCATGACGCAGAGGACTATCGTGAAGTCCCGTACTGGTTCGGCCGAAATACGGTTTCTGAGGTTTTGATTGCTGGAGAGCGAATCTTCAGCAAAGAAAAAGCCCCAGGCAAAGCTGGAGCTTAAGAATGATTTCAGTTGGTGGATCGTGTAGGGCTCGAACCTACGACCCGCTGATTAAGAGTCAGCTGCTCTGCCAACTGAGCTAACGATCCGGGGAAAAATATACCCCGAAATCTCCGGTATATAAGTCTGATGTCCTTTCATATTCGCGCCGCAACCGGAGCTGACAGCCAAGCGGCGGCGGAGGTGGTCAAGTCGGTATTCGATGAATACGGATTCACCTGGGACGAGGCGGATTATTGCGCGGACCTCTACGACCTGGATCAGTACTATCTGTCCCACGGCCACCGGTTCTGGGTCGCGGAGGTGGAAGGTCAAATTGTCGGCGTGGTTGGATTGTGCGGTCACCCAAAGATTCACGGTTCGCCGGGCACCTTGACCGCGGAAATTAAACCCCGAATCGCGGGAACGAACTGTTCGCTGGAGCGACTCTACGTGAACCCCAATTTTCGTAAGTTGGGAATCGGTTCGAGGTTGACGGAAATGGTGATCGCAACTGCGAAAGAAATGAACTTCGAGGCGATGGAAATTTGGAGCGACAAGCGCTTCGGCGACGCCCACCGTCTGTATGGTCGATTTGGAGCGATTCTCGTTGGGGATCGCATCTGTGACGACCCTGACCAGAGTCCAGAGTGGGGGCTATGGATACGCTTGAAATAAAAAAGCGCCGGTGCAGCTTTGCCAACTGCAACCGGCGAATCTCATCGAGTGTTAGTGTTTTAGGATTGTTGTAAGTAGTTAGCCAATTCCGTTTTTGTTTTTGCCTTTGCCCTTCTTGCCCGGTGCGCGGTCAGTCTGGATCTGCTTCATCGCTTCCTTGAGCAAGGTGGTGTAGCTCTGCTCTTGCCGATCGTCGAGAATCCCCTTGATGGCTTCTCGCCGCTTGGTTTGAATCTTTTGGATTTCCGTTTGCAATGCCTTGCGGTCGTCGGTCTGGGCTTTCGCTCTCAAGGCCTTATAAGCCGCGAGCGTATCTTTGTCGACTTTGGCGATATCGGCCTTTTGCGTCTTGCTCAGAGGTGGATCGAGCTTGGCCCAAATATCCTTCTCGAGCTTTTGCATTTGCCGAAGGTTTTGGCCCCGCTTTCCGACCTGGGGGTTGTTTTGCTGGCCGTTCTGAAGACCGCCACCCTGCGGACCGGCGGCTTGGGCGCTCGCGAAGCTGGAAATGGAGACAAGAATCAGGACGAGACCTGCGGTTTGAAGAAATTTATTCATAACGCAATCCGATATTCGTTGCGAGTTATGACGATCTGATTTGGTCGTTGTTCACTCGCCTTTCATGAACTCAGTTGCCTGCGACTTATGCACAAGCTCGCGAATCGCATCGACCCGCGCGTCCATGAACTGATCCGCGGTTCCGGTGAAAGACAGCTCTCCGTCTTCCAAAAACGCAATTCGATTGGCGACGCGGAAGACGCTGCTCACGTCGTGACTCACCAAAATGGCGGTGATCCCAAACTTATCTCGAAGGTCCACAATCATTCGATCTATCGTGTATGTCGTTACCGGATCCAGACCGGTGGTGGGCTCATCAAATAGGATCACTTTGGGTTTGAGCGCCAAGGCCCGCGCGATGCCGACGCGTTTTTTCATGCCGCCGCTAAGCTCCGACGGCATGAGCTTCTCTGAGCCCGTCAAACCAACCGTTGCCAGGGTGTCTCTAACAATCTGCGGATAATTTTCCTTCGAGTCTTCGGACCACCGCTCGACCCCGAACATCACATTGTCCTCCACATTCAGGTAGTCGAAAAGGGCGGCCGATTGAAACACCATTCCCATGCGATGGCGGGCGGCCTCGGTGTTTTTGTGGACGTCGATGCCGTCCACCAATATCTTTCCGCTTGTAGGAGTCAGAAGCCCCGCAATGCAACGAAGAAGCGTGGTTTTTCCACCCCCACTCGAGCCCATTACAGCAAGTATTTCTCCTTCAGGGACTTCCAGATTGATGTCTCGCAGGACCGGACGCCCATCAAATGAGTGAGACAGGCTGTCGATCGAGACCATCGCCACGAGTATAGCTACCTGGCCTTGGCGTGGCGACGAAGAGTCGTCGGACTGGCCCTAAAACGTTGGGCAAAGGCCCGGCTGAAGTGCGACAATCCAGTGAAACCAACGGCCGCCGCAACGTGGCTCACAGGTAACCCCTGCTCTACTAACATTTGCCGAGCCTTTTCCAGGCGGACGGAGATCAAGTACTTGTGGAACGGGTTTCCGGTTGCTTGCTTGAATAGGAATCTAAAGTGGGAAGTGCTCAGGCCTAATTGATCAGCAACGGCTGAATCCGTAAGATTCTTCGCATAATGCCGGTCGACGATCGACAGTGCCCGGCTCACCAAGTGGCCAGAAGGAGAATCTGGCGTCGCAAACAGGGCCGACGTTATTTCCTCGCATCGGTTGCTGATGTAGTCCGCTACCTCTTCCCGCGAGGAGAGCGACTCCAATGCGCGCGCCGCTTCGAGTTGAACCCGGTGGAGTTCGCGGCTACCCCCAATTTCCAATATTCCGGCGGTGACAACCGCCAAAAAGGTGAGCCCTTGTCCCCTTGCCTCATCCAAGTCAGCAGACATCGCTATCCCTTGTGAAAGTTGCGATAGCGCTTTGGTAAACCGAAGCCGGTCACCCACCCTAACAATCGCGCCGAGCTCTTTCAGCGGGATTTGACCCGATCGGCTGTGGAACGGACAACCGATTGGTCGGGCTAACGCCAGATTAACCCCCAGAATGACAAATGAAGCCGGCGTTCCCAGATCTCGAAACACAAACTTTGCTGGAGCCTCGACATCTGGCACGTCCAAGGTCAAACGCGACAGGGCGTACTCTCGGCCGTCCAGATGCACTGAGCCGCAAGTAGCCACGCTGGTTCCATCGCCGTTCGTCCTATCGACAACGGGCAAGTCTTCGGCACAGTCGTAATGCCAACCTTGGATCAGATCGTGACGAAAAACGAGTTGGTCCTCGCGGTGAAATTGAACGGAAGCGCCAATCGTGCCATACGGCTCGATTTTTGGATCAGCGAACCGGGCCAGCACGCCAACAATCTCAATCCTTTCCACCGCCAAAGCATCCTCCAACGTGACTTCCAGGGAGAATGGAAGGGACTTTGCAGGGTGATGACGGGCAGCGCCTCCATTACTCAGCCATGCCATCTCTCCGCCCGGACGGAGTTCGAGGGGAAGGCTATCGTCGAACTCCAGGGACAGCGTCTCGGAAGCCTCGGGAAGGCCCAGTTCGATATAGGCTCTTTCGCCTTCATGAAACCGGTTCATAATTTTGCACCCGGCGTTGACTTACGCCGGGAGCCTAACTAATTCGACAATTTGACCGTAGTGTGGGGCAAATGTCCAAAGAGCGACTCCCGCATCCCTTGAATTCGGGGACTCACCAGCTCTGCATCTCGCTGGTAAAAGATCGGCACCCACGCCACATCCGCGAGCACGATATCTTCGGCTTGCGCATAAAGCTTCATGCGCTTCTCATGGTCGCCCTCGACATCGGCGAGATTGGTAAGTCGATCTACTTCGGGGTTGCTGTAATTGAACTTGTTCTCGTTGCCGGTCGAATTGAAGAAGATGCTCAAAAAGTTCTGAGGATCGAGGTAATCCGCTCCCCACCGCATGTGATACGTCGGTAAGTTCTTCTTGTTGTATCGATCTAAGTACGCAGCGGTTTGCAGCGGCTTGGCATTGATGGTAATGCCCAAGTTTTGCTTCAAATCGGCTTGAACCGATTCCACGACCAGTCGGTAGTCGGCCTGCTCCGAGCGATAGTACATGTCCATCGCGGGCATCTTTCCATCCATTCCGGCTTCCTTAAGCAGCGCCTTGGCTTTGACCGGATCATAGTCATAGGGCAAAACATTTTCTCTCGCGCCATCGACTCCTGGTGGCAGAATTCCCGTGGCGAGCTTGTTGAAGTTGCCCATGATGTCCTCGACAATCCGCTTACGGTTGATCGCCATCGCGATTGCTCGCCGCACTCGAACGTCCGCCAGCGCGGGAACCAATTTCG
>DATFHI010000132.1:0-3484 GCA_035248525.1 Fimbriimonadaceae bacterium
GCCGTCTGCATCGCTCAGAGTCAGTCCATCGTTGCCATTGAGGCTCGATGTGAAGAGCGCAGTACCCGTGCCAACCTGTACGGTCGCCAGGGCGCTGATTCCGTTGGCGCTGGTGTAACCCGCGCCGCCCGCTCGGACGATGCCGTTTGCGTCGGTAAGGTCGATTCGCGAGTTTGCGCCGAACTCCGTGGAGTTGAACACAATCGCCGTGCCGTTATAGCTGGCGGCGACTCCGGTTTGACCCTGCGAAGCGTTCACCTCGTCGATCACTTCCTGCAACGTGGTGGTCGCATTCGTGGCGAATGTCACCCCGTTGATGGAGAAGTTGCCCGCACCGACCGCCTGGCCAAGCGTCGCCGTAACGCCGGTGATCGACGCCTGGGTTGCGGATTGAGTCAAGGTCGCGATGACTGCGCCGTTGCTGGTAACGGCTCCGCCGTTAAATTGCCCACCAACGTAGATTTGGCTGACCAGGGTGCCAGCGACCGAATTCGCGCTGACTCCGGAGCTGCCGTCCAGCAATCGCTTGGTTCCAAATTGTGTCTGCTGGGCGATGCGAGTGATCGATTGCGCGATCGACTGCAGTTGAGTTTGGTTGGCTTGGATTGCCGACTGGCTTTGCGTTCCAGTGTTCGCGCTGGCCACGGCTAAACCGCGGGCATCTCTCAGAAGTCGATTGATCTCGTCGAGGGCGCCTTCTGCCGTCTTGGCATAGTTCACTGCGTCCTGGCTGTTTCGAAGTGCGGCATCGATGCCGTTCAACTGAGCTCGAAAGCTCTCCGAGATGATGAGGCCGGCGGGATCGTCGGCAGCCGAGTTGATGCGAAGACCCGTTGAAAGTCGGGTGATCGATTGGTTGAAATTAGTATTCGTTTCTCCCACATTTCGCAGCGCATTCATCGCCGCGATATTAGTGTTAATCCTGAATGACATGCTTCCTCCGTGACTGCGGCATTTCCCATCGCCGCAGCGATGGACAGAAATGCCCTGTAAACATCACCAGGGGAATTCCACGTGCAATTACCAGGATATACAGGTAAATTTGCTAGGTTTTCTTAACAGCCGGACAAGAATTGTGCGCCGAGCCGGAAGCCATCCTTCTCTCCGGCCTCAGATCCATTAAAGTTTTCATCTTCCAATTCGATGGAGACGAATCCTTTGTAACCGTGCGACTCGAGGGCCCGAAGGGCTTCCGTCCATCGCACTTGTCCGTGGCCAGGAATGGTATATCGCCAGTGGTGGCTGCCAAATCCGTGGGCCTTTCCAAATGTTGCCGGTTGTTCCGTGCCGAACTCATAGAGTGCCTCGTCGATGATCTCAGTATCTTTGCCGTGGGCATGAAAAACTCTGTCTCCAAACTCATGCGCGAATCGCACCGGATCGATCCCCATTCTTAGGAGATGGGATGGATCGTAGTTGATTCCAATGGAATTTGATGGACACTCTTTGAAACAGGCTCGATAGCTCTCGGGAGTGCAACACAAAGCGCCTGGTCCCGGCCAACCTTCGATTACCAACTTGGCGTCCACGCGTTCCAAGTCAGGCGCCAGCATATTGAGGCTTTGCACCATGTAGCCGAAGTTTTCTGCTCGGGGCTTCGATGCATCTTCGGGAAGCATTACCAGGAAGTGGTTTTTAGCTCCGACCTTCGCGCAATCGTTCACGTACTGCACGTTTCGTGCGACCGCATCCTTCCTCTTGCCAGGATCCGCAGACAACATTCCTTGCCATTCCGCCAAGTCGACCGAGCCGATCTTCATTCCGGCGTCCGTAACTTGCTTGCCCAGCGTATCGCCGTCCCGCCCCAGGTCAATTACGCTGAAGTCGTTTTGCTTCAACCAGGCGATCAGGCCATCGAGATCCTTCTGCCAATCACTCCAACCACGGCGAATTCCAATTTCGAAACTTCCAGTCCTCGTCCTCATGCCGAGGGGATTTTAGCTAGAAGCCTGGCACCAAATGCTTGAGCAGCTCTTTGGTTCTTCTGAACCGAGCCTCGGTCCACCCCATCTCCCGCGCATAGTCGATAGCTTTCTTGCCGGTGTTGCTGGCGAACTTCCGGTCCGATGAGTGGAAATAGACCGTCCAATAGCGGTCCGCAGCGAGCGCCTTGAGAGTCCTCGCGAACCCGATCGGATCCTCGATCGGAAGCATGGGGGCAATGCTGACTCCAATCGAGATTCCCGCTTCCTTTAAATCGCGAAGGGCCTGCAGCCGACGTTCGATGCTTGCGCAGCCAGGCTCGAACTTCTTTCGAATCGCATCGCTGTCGGTAGAAACCGTCATGTTAACGCGGACGCTGCGGAATTGCCGGAAGAGGTCGATATCCCGAGTGACCAGCGGACTTCGAGTTTGAATCACCAGGTCCGGTTGATCCGGGCGATTCACGAGATGCTCCATGATGCTCCGGGTTAATCCGCAAGCCGCTTCCACCGGTTGGTAGGGGTCTGTGGCCGAGCTCATAAGCACCTTCTTTCCACCCAGATCTTTCTGCTTGGTAAGGAGCGCAACTGCATTCTCCTTCACCTCGACCCATTCTCCCCAGGCATCCCGCTGAATGTCCTCGGGGACGAAGAAGGCGGCGTAGCAGTAACTGCAACCAAAACCGCACCCTCGATAGGGATTGAGGGAATAATCGAAATCTCCGATCTTCCCTTTGCCTTTCGTTGCCGTCAGGATGCTCGAGGCTTCGATCGAACGCACGAAGGCCCGTCCAACCTTTGGCGGCACGGAGATTTGTGAAAGTTCGAACAGCGATGTCTGTATAGTAGACATATATCTACTATACTAGACGCGCATGCTTAATGTTCCGCTACGAAGTTAAATGGTCCCTTCGGGGAACCAGAGCTCGAGCTCACGGGCGGCCGCTTCGGGGTCGCTGCTGGAGTGGGTGAGGTTGTCGTCGATGGTAAGCGCCAAGTCACCGCGAACCGTTCCCGGAGCCGCCTCCAATGGATTGGTCGCGCCCATCATCGTTCGGATCGCTTTCACCGCATTTGTGCCTTGGACCGCCATCGCCACAATCGGGCCGGAGGTTAGGTAGTTCACAACATCCTCGAAAAAACCCTTGCCACGGTGCTCGCCATAGTGCTCTTCAACGGTGGCGCGGTCGGCATTCATCAGCTTAAGGCCGACAACCCGCAGGTTGCGGTTTTCAATTCGGCGGGTGATTTCGCCGATGAGGTTTCGCTGCACTCCACCGGGCTTAATTAGGACAAGGGTCGTTTCCATGCGGAATAGGGTACCGCTGACGCCATCGGCCCAACGGCCCAATTTCTCATCCGCAATTGTATGGGTTTCTTGGAAATTCCTTGGATAACCGGGATCGCTTGCCGTACGCTCAAACCATGTTGGTACTTATTCCGGCACTGGTTTTGGGTGCGATGCCTGTCGATGGCGAATTTCGAGTCGTCTCAGTGGAGCGTCGAGAGGTCTACGCCGGCAAACTTGGCCGCCGCGTCGAGCAGACGTTAACCGCGGAGCA